>CAYOTE010000131.1:0-7154 GCA_964406785.1 uncultured Clostridia bacterium | reverse complement strand
AATAGTTACAAGTGCCAATATCAATATACTTCCCTTTTTCATATTTTCCTCCTATAAATCATAATCTTATATATTTATACCGAAATTCTTCGGTTGAATTAACATTTTATACACCTTATAGTAATATTTATATTTACCCGAAGCATTTTTCGGCAAAGAATACTCTGCCCTGTCCCCCAAAGAAGAAATATTAAAAGATCCAATACTACTATTATTAATATAATCATCGGTTAACGCTACTATATCTATCGATATTTCCCTAATTAACCTACTCTGCATCACAGGAAAAAATGTCTCTACAGTCTCCGATGAACCACTTACAAAAAAAGATTTTTTATTTGTAACTGCCGGATAATCGGGATAGGAATAATAGGCAATTTGCATATCCCAAATATTAGAAGCCATAACGTAACGTTTTATATTAGTGTCATTGCTGGTTAAAGCGTTAGCAATACCAAAGGTATCTACAATCCTGACAAGATCACGCCTCTTTCTACGCAAGTCGGAATCATCTTCCTCCTTCAATGCATATATACTGAAATTTGCCAGTTTTATAACAGGTGCATTTATAGGATAGGTTATGGCGTTTCCTTTATCAGTCACTCCTACAAGAGTATCTGACAGCACATCAGTCAATAAACCTGAATAATAAACAGCCTGACTTCTCTTGGTTATAGTTCCCGTAGAAAACGCAGAAACCTTAAAAACATAATAACCGTTCTTTGCAATAACAATTCCAAAATCACCAATTGTCCATGCGTTAGGAGTTCCGGTGGAAGGTTGTAAACTTTCTATTGAAATAGTATCATTTGAAGGAGTGAAAGAAGACGTCAGAGTGCCGACAACATCAGGCTCACCGGAGGCAACAATTATCCCATCGGGTCCAGTAGCACTATTAAGAGAACTTACACCCGTAAAATACGCATTCCCCCTCAAAAATCCGCCCGTATTTGCCAATGAAATTATGGCACCTGCGTTCTTTATATCAGATGCCAGTATATTTGTTAAAAACCTTGATTCCTGTACCTGTCTAACACTTGATTGGTTATCATGAGACCGTTTACCGTAGGCAATGAGTATGGTAAATATACTCCCCATAATCATCAGTGTAACGGTTGAAGATATCAATAACTCAATAAGCGAAAAACCCCTATTATTTTTAAATATTTTTTTAAGCTCCATATTATCTCCCCTTCTCTGTTTCGAGCTCTACATGAAAGAAAAAATTTTTTCCAAAATTTACCCGTACTAATAAATTAGAAGTAAACATACCTTTCGTAACTCTCTCGGTAATTTTAAATGCATTACCAGCACTAACAGCCTGACTTGCACTTGTATATACGGTGTTATCCCTCTGCCTGTTTTCCTTATACACAACATATTCGGTTGTAGTACCGTAATTAGGCATATCGTTAGCTGGAAACTTGAATAACCGCTCCATCCTTTCTTCAGCAAGCACTATGGCAATATTTCTATCATTTACCGAAGTATTCTGCCTTGCTTGATAGATAAACATATTTAATATGGCAATTAATGAAAAAGCAACCAAGGACACAGCAAAAAGGACCTCAACTAAAGTAAAGCCCTCATTTCGTTTCTTATATTTTTTGTACTTTTTTAACATTGACTCCTCCTGAAGGACTTATTACAATCCTATCTCTTTCGGTAACACGACCATTATTCTTAAAAGAAACATTCACTTTTACATCATGCGGAATAGGATTAGAACCGCCACCCGTTATATCCGATTTTTTAAAAACCATTCCCATCGAATTAACAACAAATGAATAAGTATCAGCTAAATTTTTATCGTAAAACTCATCAAGCCCCGCCGCTCCATCTTCAAAGAAAGAACCATTTCTTACAACATCGTTAAAAGTGTTTGGATTAGAAATATCAACCTGTCTTTTGATTGAGTAGGAACGTCCGTCATCTTTAAATTCAAACAAAACGTATCTATTTTCCCTTGCGGCAAGCTGTTTTACATAGGATATTTCAGCTAATAACCTATTAACCGCTCCACTGTACGCAGCATTTTTAATAGCACGGGACCCTATAGACATAGCCATAGCCATAAGAACCACAGCCAAAGCCATCACTATCAATAACTCAATAAGCGAAAAACCCTTATTATTTTTCATTTTCACCTCACTTAGATGTAGCAATATATATGCCAAGTCAAAAGCAAACTATATCACCATTCATCAATATTATATTTGTTTTTAATGTATATATTTTACACACCTATTACATCTGCGTTATAAAGAACAACTTGGTTTTTACCATTATTCTTACCACGATACAGAGCCTTGTCTGCGTTTGCGATTAATTCTTCCTTATTGCCGGAATTATCAGGATAAGCCGAAAGCCCGATAGTTACAGTCACACGTATAGAATCCTTATCTTTTCCAATATCAAAAAGATTTGCATTAAAGGACTTGACTATTCTGTCCGCTACATTTTTTGCATCATTAATTGGAGTTACAGGTAAGGCTACCAAAAATTCTTCTCCTCCATACCTGCTAAGAATATCGCAACCTCTAATAGATTTTTTTATCAGATCGGCAACCTTGATCAACACAACATCACCTGTGGGATGCCCGTAAATATCATTTACTTTTTTAAAATCATCTATATCAATCATTAAAACACAAAGCGTTCCCGAATACCTGATATGTCTTTTTATTTCCCTGTTAATTAACTGCTTAATAAATCTATGATTATATATTTCTGTCAAACCGTCAATATCTGATAATCGTTTATAATAATCCGATCGCTTTGCAAGTTTTCTTAAACGTCTTGTTTCCAGGGCTTTTACTATAACAAAAAATACCCTTTTAAAATCAAAAGGCTTAGAGATAAAGTCAAAAGCTCCGGCTTTCATAGCTTCAACCGAATACTCAACGGTTGAAAAGGCCGTCATAATAATAACAGGTACATCTTCGTCAATTTTTCGTATTTTTTTCAATAGTCCAATACCATCTAATTCCGGCATTACAAGATCAGATATTATCAAATCAATTACATTCTCATTATAAACAGCCAACGCCTGCTTACCATTTTCTGCAGTCAGTACACTAAAACCTTCAAAAGATAAATAATCACTCAGAGCACTCCTGATATCAATCTCGTCGTCAACAACTAAAATACGGTATTTTTTTCTCTTTACCTTATTCATAAGAACTCCATAAATCAATGTGCATTTTATATTATGTATATTTTTAAAAAAAAAATCAATGCTTTTTGACATTTTTTTTAAATTTATTGTATAATTGTTCGGATGGATAAGATACTTGTTGTTGAAGATAACATGTCAATGCGTGAAATGCTCGTTAGTATCCTGCAAGAAAAAGGATACATAGTCAAACAGGCATCGGACGTATCAACAGCTGTTTTGCTATTGAAAAAAGAGTTTTTTTCCGTCATATTATCAGACCTTCAAATGCCTGAAGTTGACGGTTTATCCTTTCTTAAAAAAATTAATAATTACGGAATACCTTTCATTATGATAACCGCTTACGGTTCCATTGAGCACGCTGTTGAAGCAATGAAATCCGGTGCCTTTGATTTTATTACAAAACCAGTTGATCCCGAATATCTTTTTATAATTATTAAAAAAGCACTTCACTCAACAAAGATTAACAGAGAAAATCTCATATTTAAAGAAGCTTATTCTACCATGATAAAAAAATCCGCTATCATAGGAAACAGTTCATCTATTTTAAAAGAGGCTGAAAAAATCAAAAAGGTCGCATCAACCAATACTCCGGTACTTCTTCTTGGAGAAAGTGGAACAGGTAAAGAACTGTTCGCACGTTCTATTCATCGTCTCAGTAATAGAAAAGACAAACCGTTTATTGCCGTTAATTCGGCATCAATACCTGAAAATTTATTGGAGAATGAGCTATTTGGTCACGAAAAAGGTTCATACACAGACGCCTATGTCCAACAAATAGGCAAGCTTGAACTTGCTCAGGGTGGTACTTTCTTTTTAGATGAAATTGGCGAACTTCCCATACAGTTACAGGGAAAACTGCTCAGAGTCATTGAGGAAAAATCAATATCAAGAATCGGCAGTTCTCAAGAGATAGACTTAGATATTCGTTTTATATTTGCAACAAACACCAATTTGGAAAATGCCGTATTGGAAAAAAGATTCAGAAATGATTTGTTTTTCAGAATAAGCGTATTTCCAGTTACACTACCACCTCTCAGAAACAGAAAGGGAGACGTGGAACTCCTTACTAATTTTTTCCTTAAAAAATTCAGCAAGGAGATGAATCATAATACCGACATATGTATATCAAAAGAGGCAATTAAAAAGCTTTCGTCCTATAACTGGCCCGGCAATGTAAGAGAACTCTCAAACACCATTGAAAGAGCTGTTATACTTTGTAAATTAGGAGCAATACATAAAGAGGATATAATTTTGCCCAAGACCACAATTAACTATGATGAAGAGATTGATATGGATGGAAGTTTAAAAGATATTATCGCAAAAATTATCAAAAAAATTGAAATAAAAAAAATCACGAAAACGCTTAAATTAACCAATTATAATAAAGTTGAAACTGCAAAATCACTTGAGATAAGCTATAAAACGCTTATGGCAAAGATTAAAGAACATGGTATATGTAAAGACAATTAAATTTTTTCTCATTAAAAAAATAATCAAACTTTTAATTAATCTTATAGTTTTTTTTAACAAAGTTGAAATTGAAGGCTATGAAAATCTTAACGGTATAAAAAAAAAAGAGCCTATAATATTTGTGTTTTGGCATAAAAAAATACTTTTTACAATATACCAATTTAAAAATTCAGGTGCAAAACCTCTTATTTCAAATTCGGATGATGGAGAACTTGTATCGCAGGTTGCCGAAGAGTTTAATATGAATCCTATCAGAGGTTCATCATCGATAGGCGGTGCTAAAGCATTTATTAAAATGATGAACTCAATTAAAAAAGAAAAATCACATATTTTGATAACGGCAGATGGCCCAAAGGGACCGGCAGAACATATAAAAGACGGTACGGTTAAACTTGCGGAAAAGACAGGTGCGGTAATTATACCAATAAACTGGACAGCATCAAAGGTCAAAGTTTTTAAAAAATCATGGGATAAATTCGAGCTTCCACTGCCATTTGGAAGAATTACATTTAGATACGGCAAACCAATATACATAAAAAAAAACAATAATAACATGGATAAACACAAAGAAATAATCAAAAAAAGTATTGATAATTTAGAAATTAGTCAGAAATTAGTCAGAAATTAGTCAGAAATTAGTCAGAAATTAGTTTATAAAAACAGGTAAAAACAACCTTTAACTTCTATATTTTGCTACATAACCATACTTTACCTATCTTAGAAGTTTGAAATGATTTTTCTACTTTCAAACCTGCTAATTCAAATTCTTTATCCATATCACTTGATATAAACCCAATATAATCAGATCCTTCAAGCCATTCCACAAAACGCACTAAGTAACCTCCATCACAACAATAATCAAATATAATAACATATTTAGAAGAAATACGAGACATATTTTTCAAAATAAATCTTCTGAATTTCAACGATATACCATGTAAAAAATATCCCGTTGATACAATGTCATAGTTATTGGTTTTAACTTCGGATATATTTATTAAATCAAATTCTTTAAATTCAATATTATTAAATTTTCTTCTTGCTCTTTTCAATAATTTCGTTGATATATCAAAGCCTGTTACCTTGTTAGTTTTTTCTTTTAAAGCTCCGGCAAGAATTCCGGTACCGCTTGCAATATCAAGAATTTTAAAGTTTTTATCAATTTTAAGTTCTTTCACTGCACGTTTGTACTCGGGGAATAAATGCAATTCAATAAACGGATATAATCTTGACACAAGGTTAAAAAATAATTTTGCCTTTTTCCCTTCCAAAATAAAATCTTGTCTATCATCCATATTTATTCCCCTCACTCACATTCAATATATATTCTCACAAATATTTAGACAAATGTAAACAATTGCATACAACCTAATATTTTAACATGTTATTTAAAATATAAAAAAATATTGATTTTTCTTTTATTTTTTTGTACAATCAAGAATGCTATAAATCATAAAAATGGCTAAAAGGAGAAAAAAATGAAAAAAATTTTAGTATTTATCGTGTTGGTATTATTTGTATTTACAGGTCTTACACTTAATGCTGTCACAAAAAAAGAAGTAAAAAAAGTTGTGAAAGTTGAAAAGAAAGTAACAAAAAAAAGCGTATGTGATACTGTTGTTTATGTAAAAAAAGACGGAAAAAAATATCACAAAAAGAATTGTAAACTTGTTAAAGAAAAAACAGGTATTACATTAAAAGAAGCAGTAAAAAAAGGTTATACTCCATGTGCAGTATGTAAGCCTGTTACAAAACCAGTAAAAAAAACAGTTACAAAAGTTAAAAAAGTTAAAAAATTAAAAGTAGCCAAGAAGGTAGAAACAGCTAAAAAAATTAAAGCAGAAAAAAAAGTAGTAAAAAAAATTAACAAAGAAGCAAAAAAGAAATAAAAAATTCAAAAAATTAATTTTTTAATAATGAAAAAAGTTTCTGATGATAATCGGTGTTTTGTTTGCGGACAGAATAACGATAGAGGATTAAGATTTAAGTTTTCTTATAACGAAAGAACAGAAGAATCTGAATCAACTATTGTTTTTGCCGATTATTATCAGGGATGGGGAAAAATAGTACATGGTGGTTTAGTCAGTACAATCCTTGATGAGATTCAGGTAAAAGTTGCCGGTTTTCACAATTACCAATGTCTTACTGCCGAGCTAAATGTTAAGTATAAAAAACCTGTAAGAACAGAAACTGAATATTTTTTAACGGGAAAAATCAAGAAAATAAGAAATAAGATTGTATACACAGAAGCCTCACTTAAAGATAAAAACTCAAATACGGTAGCTTTTGCAAACGCAAAACTCTTTATCGTAACAGAATAACGTAGTTAGATTATTATAATTAGGTACGGACGGATAATATAGATTAGAGTGGGTGTATTGGACATTTTGCTACAATTTTGAGCAAAATTTTAGGTTTACACCTATGTTTTAATAAAAAATCATCAATTTATTCAACATATAAAAACAATCAAAATTTAACAATATTGACAAAGTCGTTTCGTTAT
>CAYOTE010000130.1:0-7196 GCA_964406785.1 uncultured Clostridia bacterium | reverse complement strand
TAAAATCACCTCTTCGTGTTTGGTCTATTAAGGCGTTTCTGTCGGCAAGAAACAGTATTCTTTTCTTTTTTCCACTTTTCCAAAGTCTGTGAATAATTTGAAAAGCAGTATAGGTTTTTCCTGTACCTGTTGCCATTACCAAAATAATTCGGTTTTGACCTTTTGCAATTGCTTCAATTGTTCTGTTTACGGCATTTTGTTGGTAGTATCTTGGTGTTCGTCCGCTACCGTCAAAATAATAATCTTGTTCAACTACCTTTTCTGCTTCCGGTGTTTCAATTCCTTTGTATTTCTTATATTTATTCCAAAGCTCCTGCGGACTTGGAAAACTGTCAAGCGATAATTCAGTTTCAATATTTTCTGTTTTTTTTGTTTTATCGTGAAATAAAAAACCGTCTCCATTACTGCTGAACACAAAAGGTATGTCTAATATTCTTGCATATTCAAGAGCTTGTTGCATTCCTGCTTTTACAGAGTGTTTGTTGTCTTTTGCTTCTACGATTGCAATTGGAATATTCGGTTTGTAGTAAAGAATATAATCAGCTCGTTTTCTTGAACCTCTAACAGTCAGTTTTCCTCTTACATAAATTTTCCCTTCAGTAAAAGAAACTTCTTCAAGGAGTTGTGTCAGTTTGTTCCAACCTGCTTTAACAATTGCAGGAGTAATATATTTCGTACAGATATCCCTTTCTGATAAATTTTTAATACTCATCAAAGCTCCTTAACCTATAAGAAATTTAAATTGCTTTAAATCCAATATGTAAGTATAATAAGAAAAAAAAAATAAAATGTCAAATACATTCCATTTTAAAGAGACATTATTATCAATTATTGAGTAAATAAAACGCCTAAAATATCTAAATTTTCATTTTTGTTGGTTAACATTACTCGGATTTGTCTATGTAGTAGGCTCTATTTGGTTGTTTTTTATAGCCGTTTATGTGATTTTCTTTTCTTTTTAAGTTTTCTATCTTATGTTTTTGTTCTTCTTTCCATGATATTATTTTTTTTTCTATTGAGTCAATTCTGGTAATTATTTTGTTTTTTTGATTTTCAAATTCAACACTTGTTTGATTATTAAAAGAATCTCTCAATACTTTTATTTCAGCAAAATGCTCGGATAATTTATCCCATTTATTATTATCAATATTTTTGTCTATTAAATCTAATTTATTAATAATTTTAACGAGATTTGTTGACGTACTATCCATATATTTCCAACCCGCCACCTGCTCTATTGTCGGGGATTTCCGTAACCGTTCCCTGTTCTATATCTTTTTTCATCTTCCCACTCCATGCGGTATATAAATCTTTAAAGATATCTCTGACCTCTGAAACAAATTTTTTATCCCTCTTATAATTTGCCTGTGAAAGTTTATTAATTGAATAGAGATAGAGAGAACGCAATTTAACGGAAATATCTCCTCCCTTATCAAAATCAAGAATGGAATTTAAAACAGATATTATCTCAATGCCCTTATTAATTGCAGTAACCCTACCCTCAATATCCTTTGTATCAAAACAACTTTCAGCCTTTGACATTACCTTGACCATCTCTTGATAGACAAAGAGAATTAGCTCATCTCTGTTCATTCCTTCTACCTTATTTTTGAGATACAAATATCCTTCACTCATTACAATGCTCCTATAAAATAATATCCTCTTCTGTAACTTTTTACAACATTTAACTATTTAGAGTCATCAAAGGTTTGCTTTAAAAACTCCAATTGAGCTAACGCCGCATTAGCCTGTGAAAACTGAGCAATCAGTATATCCTCTTCCTGTGCCAAATTCCTATTAATATCACTTATCTTCTTATCAATACTCTCCAATTGAGCATCATAAGTCTCAATTGTCTTTGAAAGTACACCTGTAAAAGGAAAACTAAGTTCACTCATCGCATTTCTTAGCGATTCAGCTACACCGGTTGTTAAGTATATATCACCTTTATCACCCGTTGTTGTGGAACTAACTGAAATCATTAAACCGTCTGAAGATGTCAGAGTCCTACCTGAGCCTGTAACACTGTCAACATTCCCCTCCGAATCGGTAAATGAACCTGCAACATCTTGACCCGTATCAGACTTTGATGATGCAAAAATACCCGTTCCTGTTGAAGAAACCGTAAGAGACTCCGCAGAGCCATATGCATTCGTTTCGATTACAAGTCTGTCTCCCGAAGAAGTAGCAGACAAAGCCGTTGCCGATAATTCATTATTTATGGCATTTACAACATCATTTAAACTCATACTCGTTGAGCTACCATCCAATGATACCGTGTAATCAGTACCACCATAGGATATGGTAAGTGTCTCCGTACCGGTAAATGGGCTAACTGTCGTAATATCCGTATCCGCAGTTATAAGTGCCTTCTCTGCAACTTGAGAAACATTTAACTCATATTGACCGGGTGTCGTACCATCAGATTTTCCAATATAAGAAATTTCTGAATACGTTGTCGAACCAACATCCTTAAATATTCTCTTAACAGCATCGAGATGATTAGTCAAGGCATCATCAAGCTTTGCTTCATTAATTGATATCTTTCCAGATTGATCTAACTCAATACCTATAACGGCAAAACTTTTATAACTCTCACTATCATCAACTCCACCAACCCTTGTACTTGCAATTGAATACAGTTCTTTTTGAACTTTTAAAGCAGTTGACTCACCGGATAAAACGCCTGCTCTTTCATTCTCGCTATCATACTGAAATTGAGTATTCAAATAATCGGCAAGGTCATTAAATGCCTCGGCAAAACTGTCAATTTTCTCTCTTAATGCTGTCGAATCACTTGATACTGTAACTTTAATACTCTTTGTAACATCGCTATCCTTTAGATTAAGAGTAACTCCCTCAATAACATCACTAATTGAATTAGATGAACGAGATATCGCATCTTCTTCCAACTCCGTATTTACGTTGATTAATGAATCCTGAGCAGTTATCTTTGTACTCATATTAGTACCAACACCCGTATCTGTTATCGTAAAACCATTATCAACACCGGTTTCATCAGATGTTACCTGAAGATGATAATCAGTGCCATTATATATAACAACTGCCGTATAATCATCTGCACCGGCATTGATTTCATCTTTTAACTCTGTAAGTGTTTTACCTGAAGTATTAAATGAAAGATTATCACTTCCGTCAGCCGGTGCAATAGTAAATGTACCGGCACTTAAATTAGAATCAGCAGAAGCAAAGCCATCTGACATCGAAGATTGTGCCTTTGCAAGTTGTCTTACAATAACATAATAATTACCCTCTGATGCCGTAGAGCCTGACGATGCCGTTAAAAGAGATTCATCATCAGATTTTACAGCCATACTCCCGAAACCTGTACGATTAACCCCGTAAAGAGAACTCTCAAGAGATGATACCTTTGTATTCAAATCTTGAAATGCCTTAATCTTAGCCTTATACCAAAATTGCTCAACTTCCATCTCTCTTATCGGTTGTTTCTTTGCATAGATCATCTGTTCAACAATCCACTGCACATCTAACTGCCCGGTAATACTTCCGGAGCCTGCACCACTCATAGCACCAATTGACGTTGCCAAATTAAACCTCCAAGTTTATAATAAGGTTCTTTATATCCTTATTTGAAACCATTTTTTCCTCTAATTCCTGTAAACCTATAAGAAATTTCCGTATCTCTTTAGGCGGAAACTCCTTAATAACCTCCTGAGATTTTTTGTCTATAACACTGATATACTGTTTGTTGATTTTTTTCTCGGTTTTAAAAACAATATCCCTGTTAGACTGGTACAATTTTTCATTTAACCTGTCAATTGCCTCCTCTAACTCCTTTGGATCAACTGTTTCAACAGCTTTATCATACCTCTTTTCAGAAGATACCTCCGGCTGTTTAACGGCTTGCTCTTTTACCTGAACATCCGGTTTAACACTTTCTGTTTCATTTAGTTTAGAAGAGGGAGGGAGGGAAGCTCCCTCTCCCCTCACATCATTTATATTCTCAGAATAACTTATATTCCCAATCATATCAACCTCCCTATTTACTTAATATTACCTCTACCTCAACAGCTGCAACACCATCTGTGCCGAAGCATTCGATTGAGATAGCGACGACATACCTGATTGCATCAGGATATTATACTTAGTCATATTTACTATTTCCGCAGCCATATTAGCATCGGTTATTGCCGATTCAGCAGCTTTAAGATTTAGAGACTGAACCTGAATAATACCAACAGCATTTGTCAATCTGTTCTGTTGAGCACCCAAAGCACCTCTCCATTTTGATATAGAAGAAATTGCATTCTTCAATATCGAAAGAGTACTTATTGCAGAAGATTGCGTTGAAATACTTGAAAAACTTGTTCCAGTTTTCATACCCAGAGCTTCTGTTCCTGCACCATTAGTACCACCAATTGAAATGGTTATAAATGATGAAAACTGCGTATCTCCAACATATATACCCTTTGTAAAGGCACCACCCGTACTAAATAATCTCTCGCCCTTAAAGTTAGCTACAGAGACAACACGATCAATTTCATTCATTATCTCTCTATACTCAACATTTAGAGTTTGCTTTTCATTCGTACCAACCGTATCAGAAGCAGCCTGCTCAGCAAGTGTAACGGATCTCATTAAGAGATCGGTTATTTTGTTCAAAGCACCATCTGCAATCTGAATAATTGCAATACCATCATTCGCATTTCTCGAAGCCTGATCCAAAGCATAAGTATCTGCCTTCAATCCGGCAGCAATAGCCAAACCGGCAGCATCATCACCGGCTTGAACAATTCTCTTACCTGATGATAATTTTCCCAAGGTTTTATTTAGCCCAATATTGGTAAAATAAAGATCCCTCTGTGCCTGCATTGATGAAAAATTGTTTAAAACTGAAAAACTTTGTCCTGCCATTTTTAAATCCTCCTTGATTTAATTTTTCCCAAATCGGGAGTCGGGCATCCTTGCCCTTTTATAAATTCGATTACAAAAACTACATCTATTGTTTCGGATAAAAAATAATTTTCTTTAGAAAAACATTTATTTTGTTTTTTATTTTTTAATAATCAAAATTGTAATGAAATTTCCAAGAAGACTATTATAACAAGTTAAACAATTGATATAAATGAAGATGTATACTATTTTGCACTGCAGTGATTAAGCTTAACACAGTTAGAGTAGGCTTATTGAGCATTACAGTAGATTTTGATTAAAATTTTGGGTATTGCTTTTTATTGCGATTTGTATTATTAATATGGTATGAGAAGAGTTAGCAGGAGTTCATTTTCAGTAAGAATGTTAAAAATAATTTTTACACTTTTTGTTTTTATACTTCTATCCTTTATAATTAATAATTATTATAAAAAGGGGAAGAAAAACATTATAATTAGCCAAAACAATTCATCATCACTAAGAAAGCAAAACATCTTCCCTATTTATAAGGATTCTATATTAAGTTTGCCAATGTCACAAACGGGAGATCCTTTTGTATATGTATTTTTAACAAAAGACAGTTATGAGAAAGTAGTTGATTTTTATAAAGAGGCTTTAAAGGGAACATACACGTTAAATAAAATTGTTTACAAAAAAATGATGACTATTTATCAATTCAGAGAGATAGAAGATGACAAAAAAAAAGAAATTGAAAAAAAGCTTAAAATGAAAGGCAATAAAAACATTAAAATCCTAAATGACTATATAAGAAGAGGTATCGAGATAATACCCTTAAATCATCTATGGGAAAAAGTTTTAGAGGCAAAAACAAAGATTAAAATAATAGTTCCGAGAGAAATTGTTTTTAAAAATAAAAACAAGAATAAGAATAAAATTTAAATTTACAGGATAATAATAAATGAAAAATCCAAACTTATCAAAAACTAATCTAAGGATATATAAATACGGAGAAGATGTCCTAAGAGAAAAATGTAAAAAAATCGAAAAGATTGACGAATTAATCAAAACATTTGTTAATAAGATGAAGAGAATTATGATTGAAAAAAATGGAGTCGGATTAGCTGCCCCACAGGTAGGTAAGGCTATCCAACTCGTTATTGTTGACCCATCGGTTGGGGAAGATCCAGAAGAATTTCTCCCACTGATAAATCCTGAAATAATTAATAGTGAAGGAGAAGAATCAGGCGAAGAAGGCTGTCTCTCCGTCCCTGGAATATTACTTCAAATTAAAAGAAGTCAAAAAATCACAATAAAGGCATTGGACTTGGACGGAAAAGAATTCACACAAGATTTTTCAGACTTCAAGGCCAGAGTAATTCAACATGAATTAGATCATTTAAACGGTACATTGATAATAGATAAGGTATCTTCACTTAAGAGACAATTTGTAAAAAAAGAGATAAAACGGATAAAAAACAATGGCGAATGGTAGGATTATTTTTTTCGGTACTTCTGATATTTGCAACCCCTTTTTATATGGGTTAACAGAAAACTTTACAATAGAATTGATTATTACTCAACCTGATAGAAGAGGCGGAAGAAAAAATAAAATTATTAGCTCTCCGGTTAAACAATTTGCAATAGAAAATAATATAAGCTATATTCAACCCGAAACATTTGATATAAAAACAATAGAAATTATAAAAAAAATTTCACCGGATATTGCAGTAGTTATTGCATATGGCAAACTAATTCCTACCAATATTTACCAAATTCCATCCTTTAACACAATAAATGTTCATTTTTCACTCTTACCTGAATACAGAGGTGCTGCTCCGGTACAAAGAGCCATAGAAAACGGGGAAAATAAAACAGGAATTACAATTTTTGAAATATCAAAGAAAATGGATGCAGGGAAAATATGGAGTTCAGATGAATGTATGATTGGGAAGGATGATACAACTCAAACAATGTGGAATAAATTAAGCAATCTCGGTACGCCCATCCTATTAAAAACAATAAAAGATATCCTTGATAATAAAATAATAAAAAGGAGACAGGAACACTCAAAGTCCACATACGCAAACCCAATAAATAAATTGGAAGGAAAAATTAACTGGGAAAAATCCGCTCGACAAATATATAATCAATTTAGAGCTTTTGAACAGTGGCCCGGTGTGTTTTTTATAATGAATAAAAAGAAATTTAAGTTTAAAACTATAGAAATATCAGAATTAAAACTTAAAAAAAATAGCGGCGAAATAATAAAATTGGACAAGAAAGGACTTTTTATATAAAGTGGTAATAAATATGAATTAAAA
>CAYOTE010000129.1:0-7223 GCA_964406785.1 uncultured Clostridia bacterium | reverse complement strand
ATTCTTTGGCAGAAATTTGAATTTTTAATTTTAGGTACTTGTAAATAATTAACAAATTCAAAAATCATCAAGAATTATAAAAAAAATGAATCAGTTAGAGGCTCAACAACTTGATTTTTATGACAAAATACGATATTGTTTATTTGTGAATAAACAGTTGAATTTACCTAATACTTTAAGTGTTATCCGTATCTGTATGGCTCCGATAATTTTTTTTCTTATTGTATTTCATTCTGAAAGAGTGCATGTCTTTTTGATAGTTTTATATATTCTTACGGTTATACTTGATTTTTTTGACGGATATTTTGCAAGATTATTTTCTTTGGAAACTGAATTGGGTAAGATACTGGATCCGCTCGCTGATAAATTACTGGTGTTGTTGATACTATTAGCACTTATTTCCGTGTCCAATTTTCCTATTTGGCTTGCAATATTAATAGTATTAAGAGATATTTTAATTATTATTGCAAGTAGTATAATATATAGGTCTAATAATGTAATCAGACCATCGATAATAATTGGGAAAGTTACTTTTTTTATGATAAGTTTATTGTTTTTATTGTATATTATTGATATGGATATGAATAGTATCGGAATCTTGAAAGAATTTTTTTGTGTATCGAGTTTTGGATTTTTAATATGGTCGTTTTTGGATTATTACAAAGTTTATAAGAGGATAAGAAATGGATAAAAAGAAGAGTATTTTATTAATTGATGACGATAATGATGTAAGGGAATTTCTGAATATTTTTCTTGAAGACAAAGGTTTTGATGTTATTGAAGCAGAAAACGGAAGGAAAGCTAAGGCAATAATTGACGGAAAAAAACCTGATTTGATTATATCCGATCTCTTATTACCCGGAGAACATGGTTTAGAAGTTATCAAATACATTAAAGATAAATATTTTCTTCCGGTTATTGCAATTTCCGGCATTTATGATGAGGCTGAAATAAAAAAAGATATTGAGGAAATGTATATTGACGGCTTCTTAAAAAAACCGATTGATGCCATAGCTCTTACTGCTTTGATTAATAAAATACTTAATACTTAATTAAAAGATTAATGTATATTCCTTATTATTCAGCCAATATATTTTTCAGAGAAAGATTTGGCGGTGAAAAGATATGGAAAATACCCATAAATGCAGGTTTTGCCTGTCCCAATAAAGATGGAAAAATTTCTAAGCTGGGATGTATTTATTGTGATGCTTACAGCTCGGGCCCCTTAAAGACATTTGCCCTTTCCATAGAAAAACAAATTGAGATATTTATGAAACAAAGAACGGAAAAACAGTTTATCGCATATTATCAGGCAAATTCCAGTACCTATGCCCCTATAGAAAAACTTAAAGAAAAGTATAATATAATATTCAAATATAAAAACATAAAGGGGCTGTTTATCGGTACACGTTCCGATGCAATAGAGAACGAAACTTATGCCTTATTGGACGAATTAAATAAAAAAACATATCTCTGTGTTGAGCTTGGTTTACAATCCATTCATCAAAAGAGTCTTAACTTTTTAAATAGAAATCACTCTTATTCTAATTTTATTCAAACATTTCGTAAATTAAAAGAGCTTAATATAGACGTAGTTGTTCATTTAATTATAGGCATACCGGACGAAACGAAAGAAGATATGCTTAAAACCGTTGAACAAATAAATATATTAAAACCTGCCGGTATAAAATTTCATATGCTCCATCTTTTAAAAGACACTCCCCTGCTTGAGCTTTATAAGAGAAAAAAATTCAAATTATTTGAAATGGAGGAATATACGGATTTAATAGTTTATCTCTTGGAGCGACTCGATAAGGATATTATTATTCATCGATTAACCGGAGAACGAGATAAAGAGATATTTGTTGCTCCTATGTGGGCATTAAAAAAAGCCGAGACAATACAGCTAATTCAAAAAAAAATGATAGAAGCAAATACATATCAGGGGATTTATGTAAAAAACGATTGATAAATAATTTTATATGAAAAAGAATACAGACAATACTTTAAACGATAATGTAAGCAAGGTTGAACTCATTGCCTTTAAAATTGTAAAAAAATTACAGGATGCAGGATATTATAAATCTTATTTTGTCGGTGGGTATGTCAGGGATAAATTACTTGGCATTAAATTTGATGATACTATTGATATAGATATAGCAACAGAGGCAAAGAGCAAAAGTATAAAAAAAGTTTTTAAGGGTGAGAGATTTATTGATATTGGCGAAGCTTTTAATATTATTATGCTTATTATAGACGGATACAAATTTGAAATTGCCACCTTTAGAGAAGATATTTTTGAAACGGACAAGACTAAATGGGACGGCAGACATCCGAGTAATGTAGCCTTGGCAACGGCAGAAGAGGATGCAAAGAGAAGAGATTTTACTGTTAATGCAATTTTTTTTGACCCTGTTAAAAAAGAACATATTGATTTTGTCAATGGAATAGATGATTTAAAAAAGAAAATCATAAGAACAATAGGAGAACCTGAAAAAAGATTTCGAGAAGATTATCTAAGAATGTTAAGAGGTATTCGTTTTGCCGTTCAAAAAGATTTTAAAATTGATTCTGAGGTATTAAATGTAATAAAAAAGAGAGCTAAAAATATTGCTTTGATTTCAAAGGAAAGAATACTTATTGAATTAAAAAAAATTATTTTGTCCGATTCTCCGGCTCGTGGACTTAAGCTTTTAAGGGATACCAATCTTTTAAAGTATATGTTTTTTTATGATATGGTATCTGAGAATAGTTTAGATTATTTAGATTATTATGAAGATAACCGTAATGATAATTGTAATGATAATTTTAACGATATGATACTGTATCAATCAATTTCACAAAAAAACTTAATTATACGTTATGCAATTTTTTTCCGCTTTTATCAACAATTATTAGATGATACTTTAACTATAAAGAATGAATTAATTAAGTGTAAATTTGATAATAAGACGATTACAAGTATTATTTGGATATTGGAAAACAGAAAATTATTGTCAAATTGGAATAAATTGTCAAATTATGAAAAGATGGAGCTTATAATTCAACCGAATTTCAAAAACTTATTAATTATTTTTGAAATTGAAGCTAAAAAGGATAAGGATAAGATTGTTTTAATTAAAGACATTAATTCGTACTATAATAATGCAAAATCTGATAAAAAAAGATGGAATCAGATGAAAAAATTCACTATAATAAACGGGGAAGATTTATTGGCAATGAATATTAGGGGTAAAAAGATAGGGTTTCTTTTAAAGGATGTAAAGCAAAAATATATTATAGGTGAGTTGGAAAATAGAGAAAAAATGATAAAATACATTAAGTCTGTTATTTAAAATAAATAAAATGATAATAGATGGATTTTTTTCAAATCAATTAAAAAATTTATTCTCAAGTAAAACAAAAAATATTGTTGAGATTTTGAATATCGCACAAGATTTCATAGAACTACTTATTGCCGGTACAGCAATAAAAAATAATAAAAATATAATATGGGTAAATAGCGAGAACTCGGATATTAATAAGTATAAGACAAAACTTGAAAAATGGCTTGAAGTTTTTCATAAAAGCGTAAAAGTTTTAACATATTCACTCCCCTTTGGTGATCCGTATATATCAAATCAACTTAATCAAGATTTTTTTATAGAAAAAAACAATATTTTGTCTTCAATAAAATCTAAAGAGCAGATAATCCTAATTACTACCCTGCCGGCATTAAATATCAAGTGTGAAACTCCGACGGAATTATCAAAAAGATTTATTAATATAAGTGTTGGAGATATACTTGATAGAGAGAACTTTTTGTCCGATTTGGTCGATAACGGATATAAATTTGAAGATTTTGTTGAAAATATTGGAGAAATAGCAAAGAGAGGCGGTGTTATTGATGTATTTCCCGTGGGATTTAATGAACCTGTCAGGATAGAGATTTTTGGTAATGAAGTATCAAATATTACCCTTTTTGATTCGGAATCAAGGCTCTCTACAGGAAAAATTGAAACTTGCTCTATTCCGTCCGGTAATATTTTAAATGAAAACAGGTATTTCGATTATCACTATCAAAAAAAATTAAAATATGTCAATGAATTAATCCCCGATAATATGACTATCGTATCGGATATTGACAAGTTAATGCAGGAATTTGCCGGTTTATTAAATACCTATGATAAATTATATGAGCTTATTGACGAGAGTATGAACCTACCCACGCCTAAAAAGCTATTTTCTTATAATTTATACAAAGAAGGATTTATAAATATTCCATTTGTATTTGATGAGGTAAATACGAGTGTGGAATTAAAGAAGATAGAGAGAAATTTAAACGATATAACCGAGTCGGATATTAACACTTTAAAATCCAAAAATGCCATAAAAATATTCGTGTTCTCAAAAAACAAAAAATTAATTGAAAAATTAACAGATATTGACTTAAACTTTACCCTAATAAAGAATACCATTCCTCTGTCATTTGAAAATATTAATACCAAGTCAATATTTTTAACCGATAAAGAGATTGTTTTTAAACGTGGAGTATCTAAAAGAGCCTTAATAAAGCGAGAAGATATAATTAACTCTATAGAAATTGGAGAATTTGTCGTTCATGAGACGCATGGAATTGGTATATTTTTAGGTTTTTATACTCTTAAATTGGGTCAAAATGAGCAGGAATTTTTAAAAGTTGAATTTTCGGGTAAGGATTATCTATACATCCCGACCTACGATGCCGAGATACTAACAAAGTATTTTGCCTTTTCCGGTGCTCCTCCGAAATTAGATAAGATAGGCGGTAAAACATGGAGTTTAAAAAAATCCAAGGCAAAAAAGAGTATTTTAATTTTTGCAAAGGAACTTCTTGAATTATATGCGATGAGGCAGTCAATAAAGGGATACTCATATATTGGCGACAGAGATTTGGAGAAGAAATTAGAGGACTCCTTTCCGTACATTGAAACGCCCGATCAAAAAAAAGCAATTAAGGAAGTTTTGCTCGATTTGCAAAAAGAATATCCGATGGAACGGCTTGTTTGCGGAGATGTCAGCTTTGGAAAGACAGAGGTTGCTATTCGTGCTTCCTTTAGGGTTGTGCTTGAAGGTAAGCAGGTTGCCGTATTATGCCCTACGACAATTCTTGCCGATCAGCATTTTAAAACATTTCAAGACAGACTGAAAGATTTTCCCCTGACAATAAAGAAACTATCGAGAATGGTTACGGCTACAGAGCGAAAAGAGGTCATTGAACAAATTAAAAGTGGCAAGGTTGACATCTGAATAGGTACGCATTCTATAATATCAAAAAATGTTGAATTTAAAAGACTTGGATTATTGGTTATTGATGAGGAGCAGAGATTTGGCGTTTTTCAAAAGGAATTGATAAAAAAAAACAGAGAGGCTGTTGATGTCCTGATTTTATCGGCAACACCGATTCCGAGAACATTATCTCTCTCTTTTGCCGGACTTGCCGATATTTCGACTATATCTACTCCGCCACCGGGAAGAAGAGCTATAAAAAATTATATTGGAAGATACTCAAAAAAAATTATAATCTCAGGCGTTTTAAACGAAATTGAAAGAGGAGGCTCTGTCTTCATTGTTTATAATTCAATTAATAAGCTTTATTCGTTCAAAGAAGAGCTAATGGGATGGTTTGATGATATTTCTATTGCCATAATACATGCAAAGATGAAACCCGCTGAAATAGATAAAAATCTAAATGATTTTATTTGTGGTGAATATCAAATTTTATTATCAACAACAATTATAGAAAACGGTATTGATATTACAAATGTCAACACACTCATAGTAATTGAGGCGGATAAATTCGGTTTAACTCAGCTTTATCAATTAAGAGGACGTATCGGACGAGGAAAGAGACAGGCTTATGCCTATTTTCTTATTAAAAATAATGAGATGACCGAAAAGGCACAATTACGGCTTGACGGCATTAGAGATTTTGCAAGTATCGGTGCAGGATTTAAACTTGCCGAATACGATTTAAAACTCAGAGGTGCAGGAGCCTTGCTTGGAAATAAACAGCATGGTCATATAGAATCACTTGGCTTTGAATACTATAATAATATGTTGAAAAGAACGATAGAAGAGTTAAAGGGTGAAAGAAAAAGCAGTTGGAAAGGACAGATTAATATAGGGTTCAATTATTCGATAAATGGGAATTATATAAAGAACGGTATTGAAAGAATGAAGTTTTACTCGGAAGTAGCAGAGGCAGACTCTTTTTGTGAAATAGACAGTATAAAAGAAAAAACGTCGAATATATACGGACATCCCGGGCAAGAAACAGAAAAAATATTTTTTGTGGGCAAGGTTAAACTCTTGGCAAAACAATTCGATATTGAAAGAGTTGATATTAATCAAGACAATATAAGTTTGAAATTTCCCGATGTATTATTTCATAAGATTATATTTCCCGAAATTTTTATTGAAAAATATACGCCTAAATTTGAATCCGATAATACGGTATTATTATTTTTTAAAAATTATGAAATATTCCTCAATGAGTTAAAACAAGTTTTAGAAGAAATTACTTAATTACGGTATGTCTGGCGGTAAATAATAAAAAAACTTTAGAAAAAAATAATTTTTTATAAAATAATTGTTGAATTTTATCCTCTTTTGTACTATAAATACTAAGGAGGGTATGTCTTATGGATGTTTCAGGGTATTATTCCGGTCAATTAAACAGTAGTAACGGAATTGTACCATACTCTCGTGATTACGTGGGAAGTATAAAGCTCATAGAGGATTCAGGCTTTATTCCGTTTAAAAACAAAAAACCTCTAAATTCAACATTGAATCAGATATTTGAAGAGTTTAGAGATAAGACCGGATTTGATGTTGACGTTCAAGAGTTAAAGGATGAGTTTCTTGACAAAAACCCTAAAACAAGAAGTGCCATGAACCTCTATAACTCATTGGCAAGTACCTTTTCAAATGATGTAGATAATCCTTCTGCAATAGAAGATTTTTTAAACGAAAAAATAGATGAGTATGTTTCTGCCAAAGATACGAATGGCGATAAAGCTTTAACCTCAAGCGAGACAGATCTAAATACTACACTCTTTACGGAGATAGACAGCAATAAGGATGATAATATTGATATCAACGAAATAAAGAGTAATTTTTACGATAAATTTAACTCATTAAAAAATATACTCAATTATTTTAAAGCCAACCCCGGCAATCTAATTGACACATACGCCTAAATC
>CAYOTE010000128.1:6207-7265 GCA_964406785.1 uncultured Clostridia bacterium | reverse complement strand
ACCGAATGATGCCCCATGTTAAATATTATGTTTTTATTGGAACTCCTTGCTTTTTTTACATCTTCACGAGCCTGTTTTCTTAACTCGGCAACACTTTTTTTACTTCTGCTGATTCTTGCGTAAGCAGCACTAAAAATTTCAGGTGTTAAAAGCTCTGTATTTTTTATACCAAAAGATTTAAGTATATCTAAATCAACGTTATATCCTGCTAAATTAATTTTCATTGTTTTTTTCCAATTTATCAGCTATTTTTTCAGCTAATTTATGAATTGTTTCGTCAATAGCTTTGTTATTCCATATTTCAACAACTTTTATGTTTTCTTTTTTTATTATTTTTAAATAAAGGTTCTCAATGTTTTCGTTATTTGAGAAATTGTCTCTTAATAAATTATTTGTCTCTCTTGATGCCAAAACGCTCTGATCAACTCTTATGAAAAAAATAATATCGTAAGAATTCAACCAATAATCGTAAATAGTTTTTAATACTTGTTCCTTTTCAGATAAATGTTTACCTTCTCCTACCTTCGAAAGGTATCTTTTCCAATAAATCCACTGATCAAGAATTGTTTTATCGCATAGTAAAATTTCGGGTGTACTTATTGATTTTTTGTTTTCTTCATTTATTTGAGTTGAAAAATAATAAAATTGACTTATAAAATTAGTTTCTTTGTTATCGTCAAAGGGGTTTGTATTTGATATATCTTCTAATAACTCAATATTATATTTAATCCCAAGTATTTTTTTTAGTTCTAATATTAACGAACTCTTTCCGCATCCCGCAATTCCTGAAAGTCCTATTTTTAGCATTTTATAATTTTAATAGAATAATAAAAAAGGCAGTTAATTAAAAAAACTTTCGACTTTATTTATCAGTTCCTTATATGAGACGACCCATTTCTCAATTGAAATGGCTTTTTTTTCATCAAAATCAAATATCAATGCAATTGCACGCAATATTTTTTTTTCTTCACCTGAAAAGTCTTCATCCACATAGGCTAAAGCAAGCCATTCAATGAATGCATATACTTTAGACTGTTCGGAATTAAATACAGACAATG
>CAYOTE010000128.1:2471-6197 GCA_964406785.1 uncultured Clostridia bacterium | reverse complement strand
CCAAGGGAGATGTAGGAAGTTTTGTTTCCTCTATAAGTTCCATTTCAATTCGCATTGAATTTATTGCATTTTGTTCTACCTTATCTAATACACCGTCCGCATTAATAATTTTAAAGGCAACAGCCAAAAAAGCCTGTTTTTGTTCATAAGACAATTTACTTAAATACATTTTTAAACTCCTTTTCTTTAGTATTTAAAATATTTAACATTTTACTATTTTACATACAATAATGTCAATAAATCTTTTCATTAACTTTTAATTCCAAAACATAAAACAATTCACAGGAATTATCACCGCTGTCTTTTCTGCTCAAAGAAGAGTTCCACCAGTACCTTTTGCCGTTCATTTCGGTATCAACTTTTACAAGATAGCCCTTGGCTTTTATATTATCGCCAACTGAAATATGTTTTAATGCCTTTTTAATATTTTCAGTTGACGGTATCATATGATTATTTGCCGAGTGTTCAATAATGAATTGTTTATCTTTAGGGAATTCAGGATAATAACGATAAAAATACCATCGGTTTTTTTGGTTGAATTCTATAAATTTTCTATATTCATCTCTTACTAAATCGCCCCATATAAGTGCGAGATCAACCTGTGCAATTTTACTATTCCAATCGCTTGAATAAGTTGTTGCACTTACGACTTTTGCTGATATGGAGTATAATGCTTTGGGTGTGATTTTAAATGAATATTTTCCTGATGTTACTACGAATGGTTTGATTTCTTTAGTTAATTCCTGCTTTGGATATCCCAAAATGTTAATAAGAGAATTATCCGTTTTCTTAATATCTGGTGAGGGATTACAAAAACTTGATAAAAATGAAATTACAATAATTAGAATTAATAATAATTTATTTCTCATTTAAAATACCTCCTATTGTCTTTTTTAGGTGTTTTGTTTTTTTATTCATCATTCTCGACATCATAAAAGCATTATAGCATAAAAATAATAATAATATGTTAATTCTATTGAAAAATTTTAGGTGATTTATCAGGCTTGCAATTATGTGGTTTTGAGTATAAAATGGGTCTTGTAATTGTGCTTAAGTGGAGAGGTGTCCGAGTGGCTTAAGGAGCACGCTTGGAAAGCGTGTGTGCTTGAAAAGGTACCGTGGGTTCAAATCCCACCCTCTCCGAATGGCGTTTGAGTTTGTATATACTCGAAACAGAGAGTATTTGGTGGTGGCTTTGTATAAATACCATTTTTTATTAGGTGTCAATTATTAGGTTGAACGCTCTATTGGGTTGTTTAATCGTTTTAAGGGCTTTTGATTTAAGATTATTGCTCAGGAGCCCGGCAATATGAGCCTGTGAACCGTGTCAGGACCGAAAGGTAGCAGCACTAAGCGGTAACTTGTATGTGACCGGGGTCTCCTGGGTTTATTATATATTAAGACATTATACGATGTGTCTATAGGAAGTGTTTATGTATTTAGCTTTAGCAAGAAAGTACAGGCCGCAGAAATTTGCTGATTTAATAGGTCAGCCTCATATTACGAAGACGTTACAGAATGCAATTAAGATGAAAAAATTGTATCCTGCGTTGATTTTTTCGGGAATGAAGGGGGTGGGCAAAACTTCTGCGTCGAGAATTCTTGCAAAAACTCTAAACTGTGAAAAGGGACCGGATATTGAACCATGTAACGAGTGTGATACTTGCAAAGAGATAACCGGAGACCATTCGCCTGACTATATTGAAATAGACGGTGCTTCAAATAATGGAGTTGAAGAAATACGTTCTTTAAAGGAAACGGTTAAGTACAAGCCTTTAAAAAACAGATATCGAGTTATTGTTATAGACGAAGTACATATGTTATCGACCTCAGCGTGGAATGCCTTATTAAAAACTGTAGAAGAACCGCCTGATCATACGTATTTTATCATGGCAACGACAGATTTTCATAAGATACCGGCGACGATTGTTTCGAGATGTCAGCATTTTGAATTTAAAAGGATTCCCTATGAGACAATGGAGATTCTCTTAAAAAGCATATGTGAAAAGGAAAATATTAAAATTTCCAAATATGCTTTACATATAATATCCAAGTCCTCGGAGGGAAGTTTAAGAGATGCAAAGAAAATACTTGATCAGGCAATTGCCATATCAAACGGCGATGTAAAGGATGACGAGGTAATAGACATTCTTGGTATTATTGAGGAAAACATATTTATTGAAATAACACAATGCACCCTAAATGGAAACAGAAAGGGGATTATTGACATAATAAACGATTTATCTGAACGAGGAGTTGACTTAAGATTTTTTTATGGAGAATATCTGAAATTTTTTAGGGAATTAATTATTATAAAATCTGTAAATGACTCATATTCTTTGACAAATATTAACCCTGAGAATAAAAAAACAATATCTAAAATGTTGAACAATATATCGGCTATCGAGTTGCTTAGATATTTTAATGCGGCAAGGGATTTAGAATTAACAATGAGGCATACGGAGGCACCTAAGATTATTCTTGAGTACATGTTTATTAAACTCTCTTATTTCCCTTCACTTGTTCCTATTGAGGACTTACTCAAGGCTGTTGACAGTAAAACGATGGCTATTCCTCATGTTACTTCTGTTAAAAGAGGTGTAGAAACAAATCCTGAAATGTTAAATCAAAATAAATTTGTTGAAAAGGCAGGTGAGGTAGGTCAGAAAGATATAGCTCATAAAACAAATGGTGTTGATAAAGTTGAAAAAAATAAAAAAGGTGGAGAATTATCGCCTGTTGAGATACGTTCATCCCTTATTAATATGTTTTCGCAATCTGATCCGAGGTTATCATCAGATATTAAAAATTCAAAATTTATATTAAACGGTGATGTATTGGTAATTGAGTTTGATGGAGATATGAGCTTATCATTGGAAAATGTGAATAATAATATTAAACTTTTAGAGAGCAAAACTAAAGAAATATGTAAAAAAACGCTTACTATCAAGATCGTTCTATCTAATAGAAGTATGAGAGATGATAAGAAAAAAGAAGCTGAAAATATTAAAGAAGACGAAGCTATAAATAAATTTGCCGATAGAATAAAGGGAAGGGTAGTTTCTGTTGAAAGTATAGAATAAATTATAGAATAAAGGAGAATTAATATGGGAAAAATACCTAATATGAATCAATTAATGAAAATGGCTCAGAATATGGCAAAAGATATGGAAGATAAATTAAATAATACTGAAGTTGAAGGTAATTCGGGTGGAGGTATGGTTAAGGTTGTTATGAATGGTCATAAGCACATATTATCACTTGATATATCTAAAGAGGTGGTTGACCCGGATGATATTGAAATGCTTCAGGATTTAATAATCGCTGCGGTAAATGATGCACAAAGCAAAGCTGATGAAGAGATGAAGGGAACAGCAGGTGCAAATATGCCAAGTATTCCGGGAATGCCCGGAGGTTTCCCGTTTGGCTGATTAATGTTTGAACAGCAATCCTATATTTTAAGACTTATTGAAGAGTTAAGTAAGATTCCCGGAATAGGGAAAAAGACAGCTCAAAGAATTAGCTTTTTTCTTTTAAAATCCGAGAAAGAAAATGTTATCAATCTTGCAAAGGCAATAGTTGATGCAAGAGAAAAAACCGTATATTGTTCCAACTGTAATAATATAACCGATATTGACCCATGTCAGATTTGTCAAGATGTTAGCAGAACGAGAAAAATTTGTATTGTTGAAGAACCTTTTAATATATATTCCATAGAAAAAACTC
>CAYOTE010000128.1:0-2371 GCA_964406785.1 uncultured Clostridia bacterium | reverse complement strand
AGAAAAATTTGTATTGTTGAAGAACCTTTTAATATATATTCCATAGAAAAAACTCAATTATATTCTGGCTATTATCATGTGTTGCATGGGAATTTATCTCCTTTAAGTGGTGTGGGTCCTGATGAATTAAAATTATCTAATTTGAAAAGCAGGATAAAAGAATCGGGTATTGAAGAAATTATTCTTGCTACTAGTCCGACAACGGAGGGAAATGCAACGGCTCACTATATCACGGAATTATTAAAACATATGGATGTAAAGATATCGAGATTGGCTCTTGGACTTCCGATAGGAGCAGATATAGATTTTGTCGATTCAATTACGATTGCAAAAGCCATAGAGGGAAGAATTCAAGTCTGATCTAAAAGTTTAGGTTTAATTATTTTTTTGATTTTTTTGTATATAATAATAAAATAATAATAAAATAAAATAATAATAATAAAACACTTGAAACCTAAAGAAAAATTGAGTATTATAGTAATTGAAAAATGTTAAACTCAAATAATTATTATGTTCCACTTGTTTTTAAACAGGTGATTGATATGTCTTTTACCGGAGAGGTAATTCTCAAGAGCGACACCTATACTAAAAATCTATACTTTAAGAGTGGAGAATTAGTTAATGCCAAAAGCAATATATTTGCTGAAAAACTTGGTGTTATTTTGTTCTTACTTGGGAAAATAACCGAAGAAGAATATGAAAATATCGGAGGCTTAGCACATAGTGTTGATGATCAAGTAGGAGATATTTTAATACAAAATAATTTTATTTCCGATGATGATTTAATGTATGCTAAAGAATATCAGGTGAAAAGAATTGCCGTTGATTCATTTCTTTTTAACAAAATATCTTATGAAATAATTGAGAAAGAGCCTGTTATATTTTCCGAACAACTTCATGTTTCTCCATTTCAGATTGTAGTTGAAGGTGTAAGGAAGATGAAAGATTTGTCTTTTTTTAAAGAAAAGATTCAATTTCTCTCTCCGAAAATCTTGGATATACCAAAGGTAATGCAAGATATGTTAAGTCAAGAAGAGTTAGCGCTTTATAATAATATTAAAAAATTAAGAGGAAAATCTAGTCAGGAAATAATATCATCTTTGACTCTTAACCCCAATGATTACTGGGCAACAATGCTGATTTTTGTTCTTATGAAAGTTGCCGATTTTAGGAAGCCGGTATCTGATTATGATATATTGGAGCGTACGCAGGCTTTGATAAGATTCAATAAAGCAATAGATGACCGTAAAGTTAATAATTATAAAATTTTTGAAATAAAAAAGAATGCAACTGTTAAAGAAATAAATATTGCATATGAGAAAATAGCAAAAAAATTTGATTCGAAGTGTTTTGGTTCGTCACTTGCACCGGAGATAAAAGATATAGCTGATTTAGTTTCTATAAGAATTAAACAGATACGTGAGGAACTTCTGATTTTATGTTCAAAACATAATGAAGAGGAACTCAAAATTAAGAATACCGTTAATTTTGAATTACCGAAAGAACCAGTCATAGAAAAAAAAATAATACACGATAAAGAAGACGAAGTAAAAAACAATGTACTAAAAGAGACTAAAATAAAAGAAGATGTACTAAAAGAAGATGTACTAAAAGAAGATGTAATTGAAGAAAACGAAGATCCTTTCCTTCTTGTAAAGAAACAGCTTAAAAGAGGTGCTTATCAGGATGCAATAGATATACTTAAAAGAGAATTAAGGGGTACTCATTTAAAAGGTGAATATTTTAATCTCTTAGGTTTTGCTCAGTTACACAATGACTTTAAAAATTTTGAAGTTGAAATGCATTTAAAAAAAGCAATTGAATTTAATCCGGGAAAGCCCGAACCTATTTTTAATTTAGGTGAGTTATATCAAAAATTGGATAAGAGGGGACTTGCAGCAAGATGTTATGAAAAAGTCATTAAGATGACTAAAAATAATAGAAATGCAGTAGTAGCTCTTAGTGAGTTGCACAAAAAAGATATAAAGAAAAAATCAATCTTTTCTATCCTTAGCAAGGATATAAAATTTTAAAAATAGCCTAAATTTTAGTTCAAAAATTTAAAAAATATCTTGAACTCTTATCGGAATTGTTAAAAACACTTAAAAGAATAGATTTGAGAAATTGCCTTTACCACTCTGCTTTTATTTATGGTACGAATGATAAGATAACTGTATTTCCCCTTACCGTATTTGCTGATATCAAGAAAAATTGAATTATTATTTGTTGCTTTTTTCCATTTTATTTGATTATCATTTAAAAATTGAAATGGGATTAACGAATAAGAATATTCATAATCTAAATATTTATATGGAGTTGTCCAAGTAAATTTTACCGGATTTGATTGGTCTAAAATAGCCCCATTCTTAGG
>CAYOTE010000127.1:0-7274 GCA_964406785.1 uncultured Clostridia bacterium | reverse complement strand
GCTTGATGACTTGCCATGGAAAAAATTTACCCACGAATTTTTTTAGGGAAGCAAAACATTGTGTTTTTAATGTACAAAAGAGTAAAAAAATGCTATAATTCTGTATGGTTAAAGACAGTCAAAAATTGAAAACTAATAGAGGTGGAATTAATTAACCGCTTACACAGTAAAGGTATTTTCAATAATATTTTTATTTCAACTTTTTATATATTTTTAATTTTTTGAGTATTAAATTTATACGCCATTTTAAGTATTTTGACTTTGAAAAAGGAGAAACTCTTAGTGGTTTGGGTATAACTGCTACTAATCTTACTATCTCTTCCAAGGATAATTGTGATACCGGTTTTTTAAAAAAATGAAAGGATGCCGCTTCAACTCCGAATATGCCTCTTCCAAACTCAATTACATTAAGATAAATTTCAAGAATTCTATCCTTTGAAAGATGTTTTTCAAGCCTTTTTGCAATAAAAAACTCTTTTAATTTTCTTAAGTATGATTTATGCGTTGAAAGATATAAGTTTTTAGCAAGTTGTTGAGTTATTGTACTGCCTCCTCTGACCTTACTTCCCTTTTTAATGTTTTTCTTTATAGCCTCTTTTAACTCATGATAATCTACCCCGTTATGGTGATAAAACAATGCGTCTTCTGTTAAAATAACGCTGTCTATTAATAGTTTTGGGATTTTATTAAGACTTACCCATTTTTGTTTTATATATAACTTTTTTTTGTGTTTTTTTGCCTCTCTTATTCTCTGTTTCATCATTGCAGTTATTGACGGGTTAGATTTTATCAAAGAGCTTACATTCGGCAATGAAATTAAGAAAAATATAGTATAGCTTATTAAAGTTACTGCAAATAATATTAAAATTATACTGACTGTTTTTTTTACTCTATTTTTCATTTTATAGTATTTCTCTAAAAAATATTATATAATATTTTTATGATTTTAACAATAAATTCAGATTGTAGCAATATTGTTGTTACGATGTTTAATAGGGGCTTGGCAATTCGAACTAAACTATTGCAAAATTGCTTAAAAAAAAATAAAACAAAGGCTGTTCCTGTGATATAAAGCTGATAATTCTAATGATAAAGGGCGAAGACTACGACTATATAATTAAGATAATACAGTACTTGGAAGAAAAGCATAAAATATCATTTTTTATTAATTCAGGTGATTTTGATACTCTTTACGGGTGGTGGATAAAACAAATTCCCACTTATGTGATTTATGAATCAATTGATAAACTTGTCCTAAGGTGGGGAAAAAGAAGAAAACCGATTGATGGATTTAAAAGATTTTCATATGAGGTAAGGAAAAATTTCAATAATTTAATGGAGTTAAAGGTTGCTGATACTGGGAATAACTGTAAGAACAAAATTGAAGATGCAGATGATATTTTTAATAATTTCATTGAATTGCTTCCCGATAAAATACAACCATTAAAAAACATATTATCTGAATTATATAATGAAAAATTAAGCTCAAAAAAACAGGAAATTTTAAATAATATTTATAATAAATTATTAGACTTACATAACAATGACCCTGAAATTGAGATGAAGACAAAAAAATTTTTAATGAATCTAAACCCGAAAATAAGAACCCGTGATATGGAAAAAAAATATCAAATAAACTATATTATTTCAAAATATAAATTTCCCGATGTTTTATTGTTTTTTCCTGATTCCGATGATATTGGGTAATTTATTTTCAAAATGTAGTCTTATAGACTTATTACTAAAAAGTTTCCCGTATGTATTTATTTTTAAATTTTCATGTAGGATGCAAAGAGAGGCCTCGTGTCCACCCTCTAAATAAGTCATGTTGCGAATTTTTAAGGACAAAGTTAATGTTTTTTTTGCAAAACTAAAAGTTGATACCTTATCCTTACAAAAAACAATTAAAATATTATCATTTTTGTCTGTACAAAAAGTTATAATACTGCTTTTTTTCTTGCCTTTTTTCCAGACTATTTTATTATTTGAAACTATTATTCTGTAGTTTTGAATAATTGTATGATAGTTATTTAATTTTTTTTTCCAATTATAAATACTTTTGTCAATAATAGAAATGTCACGTTTTTTTTTAAAGTGCTTTTTTTTGCGATATTTCTTTGGATTAAAAACAATAAACGAGCCAAATTTTTTATTTATCGTAGAATTATTAAAGTACTGATAATTCTTCATATAACCTGTACTTTTTAGGCCATCGGGGAGGTACATACTTGCATTAACCGCAATGAGAAGTTTATACTTTTTTGCCCATTTTTTCAATGATAGGGGAGGGTGCTTTCTTTGGCTTGCCATAAACAGATGAAATGAAAAAAAATTAGGATTAATTTTTAAAATATTGATATTAACTGTTTCGTTATCAATTTTAGAAATAATTGTCTTCCAATGCAAACCTTTTTCAAGTTTTTCCCAATTAATGTGTTTACTATACAGAGATGAAGTTAATAAGGTAATGGCTAATAAGGTAATGGCAAAAATATAAATTATAATTTGTTTTATCAACATTTTAGGATATTCTAAAATGAAAAAGAAAAAAATGCAATAGTGAGCCTAAAACTTTAATCAAAATCTATTACAATGCCTAATATGCTTATTCTAACTGCGTTAAGCTCAAGCTTCTTCATTTTAACATAATGCGATTTTTGTTTATATTAATAGTTTACGTTGTTATAATGGGCGTATTAGGGCTTTCTCTATAATTTTGCCGAAAATTGCAGGTTTGTCCAAATTGATTTGACTGTTTATGGGATGTGTGGTATAAATTCTCTGTTTTTTTTGTGCATAGCTTTATACAAAAAAAGTGAGAATTTTATTTAAAGTATAGGAGTAAGAAATGTTTGCAATACTTGAGACTGGTGGAAAGCAATACAGAGTTGAAGAAGGTGATATCTTAGATATAGAACTTTTAGACGAGTCACAAATATCTAAGCTTGGAGTAATTAGTTTTGATACTGTTATGTTAGTTAATGGCGATAAATTGGATATTGGAACCCCTTATGTAAAAAATGCGAAAATCAAAGCAAAATTGATTGAGAAATTTAGAGGGGAAAAAGTTTTAGTGTTTAAGAAAAAAGCAAAAAAACAGTATAGAAGGACAAGAGGTCACAGACAAAATCTTCTTAAGATTAAGATTGAGAAGATAAATGTTGGAGCAAAAAAGAAAGTAGTGGCTAAAGAGGAGACTGAATAATGGCACATAAGAAATCTGGTGGTAGTGCTAAGAATGGTAGAGATAGTGAGTCTAAGAGACTCGGAGTTAAAAAATTCGGTGGCGAGAGTATCAATGCCGGTTCTATTATAGTTAGACAAAGAGGAACAAGAATTCATCCGGGAAAAAACGTTGGAAAAGGTAAAGATGACACTCTTTTTGCATTGGCTACCGGAAAAGTCTCTTTTGTGGATAGAAAGAATAGAAAGTTTGTTGAAGTTGAAGTATAGAATTTTTTAATTATCTTATAAACCGTCGCAAGTCTTCTGTTCAATGCAAATTTGCAACGGTTTGTTTTACACCTCGGAAATATTTTAGTATAATAAAGTCATAATGTTTATTGATAGAGTTGTGGTTACTCTTTCCTCCGGTAAAGGGGGAGATGGTAGTACCAGTTTCAGAAGAGAAAAGTATATTCAAAAGGGTGGTCCTAATGGCGGAGACGGTGGAAAAGGCGGTTCCGTTTTCTTAATAAGTACCGATGACAATAGTTCTCTGTTAGATTTGAAACACCAAAGACATATCAAAGCTGAGAAAGGTAAAAACGGTATGAGTTCTAATAAAAAGGGCAAAAACGGAGAAGACACGATTATTTATATTCCTGCCGGAACAGTAGTTAAATCTTACCCTGATGAAAAAATTATGTTTGATTTTAACAAGGAAGGATTAAAACTTGAAATAGCTCAGGGTGGCAGGGGCGGACTTGGTAATTCTCATTTTAAATCGTCGGTCAATCAGGCACCTAAATTTGCACAAAAGGGCGAAAGCGGAGAAACCTTAAAGGTTATTCTTGAATTAAAATTGATAGCATTTGCAGGACTTGTTGGGCTTCCTAATGCGGGTAAATCAACTCTTATATCTAAAATAAGCGGAGCAAAGCCTAAAATAGCAAATTATCCTTTTACAACTCTTTATCCGAATTTAGGCGTAGTTTATCAGGGATTTAGTTCACTTGTCTTGGCTGATATTCCGGGAATAATTGAGGGTGCATCGGAAGGCGAAGGTATGGGTTTGGAGTTTTTGCGTCATATAGAGAGAAATAGACTGCTTGTGTTTATGGTAGATGCATCGGGCTTTGAAAATCCTGATATATTAAAAGTTTTTATAATGTTAAGAGACGAGTTAATTGCATATAGCTCCGATATGTTGGATAAAAAATATTTTATTATTCTTAATAAAATGGACCTTGTAAATAATGAAGAACAAGAGGTAAGAATAAAAGAATTAACCGATTATTGTGACAAAAAAGATATAGAATGTTTAAAAATATCCGCACTTGCAGGAAAAAATTTAGCAGTATTAAAAGATAAATTATTTGAGTATTATGAAGCGTAGAGTTGGTCTGTTGGGAGGTACTTTTAATCCTATACATAACGGGCATATTGAACTTGGGCTACAAATAAAAGAGGCTTTTAATCTTGAATTAATTAGATATATTTTATCTGCAAAACCACCTCATAAGGACAATTCGCTTGTAACAAATACCAAGATAAGATGGAATATGTTAGAATGTGCGTTGGAAGATATTTCAGAATTGATACCGTGCGATGTTGAAATAAAAAGAGATGATTTTTCATATACAATCGATACCTTGGGGAAATTAGCCGATATGTATCCTGATGAGGAACATTATTTTATAATAGGTAGCGATGGTTTTTTGAATATAGAAACTTGGAAAGATTATTTAACATTGCTCAAAATGATACCGTTTATTGTTGTTTTAAGGCAAGAACAACATAGAATTGAAATAATAAATGTTTTAGATAAATTAAGTATTAAATATTATAAAGGTGATTTAAAAGATATAAAACAGGAAAAAAGTCGAGAAATGGTGTTTTTTTATTCTTATAAATCTGTTACACTAAGAACTTCTTCGACAATGATTCGCAATATGATTGAAAATAAACAGGATATAAACTCTTTTGTGAATCCAAAAATTGTTGAGATTATTAAGGGGAAAATGTTATATGGAAGCAAATGAATATGATGAAATAATTGAGAATCTTAAAAGTAGTGAGATTCCTGATGAAATAAAAGAGACGGTTTTAGCTATGTTGAATAGCAAGGCTGAGCAAGTCGTTGTATTGAAAATAGGAAAATTCAGCGATGTTACGGATTATCTTGTTATTTGTAATGGAAATTCTGAAAGGCATAATGGAGCTATCAGTGATGAAGTACAAAAAAGATTAAAAAAGAAAATTAAAAAAAAAAGCTACGGTATTGAGGGTGAGACAAATGCTCAGTGGATACTCATTGATTATGCAGATTTTATTGTTCATATTTTTACAAAAGATAATCGGGTCAGATACTCATTAGAAAAATTATGGATGGATGGAAAAAGATATAGTTTCTATAAAGATTAATAATTTAAAATCTCAATCTTCACTCTTAATAAGAGAGAGAATTGAGAGGGTAGCAAATTTGAAAAACAGTTTGTTGCTAATCGGTGAAACCGGTGTTGGTAAAGACTTTTGGGCAGAGTATATCTTGTATAAGAGTAATTATGATAAATTTGTTAATTTACACTGCGGTGATGTACCGGAGAGTTTGTTATACAGTGAATGGTTCGGATATAAGAAAGGTGCTTTTACGGGAGCAGATTCTGATTATGAAGGTAAATGGGCAAAGGCTGACGGTGGCATACTCTTTTTAAATCAAATTGATTTACTTAGTATAAATCTTCAGGCAAGACTCTTAAGAATTATTGAAAGAAAAAAATATTTTCCCCTTGGTTGTACAAGGGAAAGAGAGATTGATGTTAAATTCATATTTTCAGTAGATAACGATATTGAAGAAAGGGTTAAAAACGGAACATTCAGAGCCGATTTATTTTATAGAATATCTCCGTTTATAGTTAATGTATTACCTTTAAGAGAAAGAAAGGAGGATGTCTTTGCATTATTGAAATATTTTGCGACAAAAAACAGGATAGGTCTTTCGCTTTCAGATAAGGGTATAAAAATAATCAACAATTATAATTGGATGGGAAATATTAGAGAACTTGAAAATTTTGTCAATAGGGCTGCCGTTATAAATAATTCTGTTTCAGATAAAGATGCTTTTACTCTCGTAGAAAACAGTGATGCCTTTTTAAATATGGAAATAAAGCAAGAAAAGACATTGAAAGATTTAGAGTATGAGTATATAAAATATCTTATAAAAAAATATAAAAACAAGTCAAAGGTATCTGAAATCTTGAATATATCAAGAAAATCACTCTATGATAAAATTGCAAGATATGAAAGTGATAATATATGAAAAAAATTGAACTAATATGTTTCGGAGAACTTAAGTTTAAGGAACTTGTTGAGTTGGAAAAAAAATATATTAAAAAATTGACTTATTTTACAGATTTTAAAAAGACCCTTCTTAAGGATTTAAAAATAAAAAATGAAAGACAAAAGCGAGAGGAAGAGGGAAAACTTATGTTAAGCATAATCAAAAAAGGGGATTTCATTATTGCTCTTGATGAGAAGGGTAGGGGAATGTCATCTGTGGATTTTTCTAATTGGCTCTCAAATAAAACCTCATACTTTCAGGGTAAATTAGTGTTCTTAATAGGCGGGCATTCAGGCTTGTCCCAATCCTTGGATAAGCATATTAATTATAAAATATCCTTCTCAAAAATGACATTTCCTCATGATTTATTCAGAATTATATTTTTAGAACAACTATACAGAGCATTTACAATAGAGAAGAAAATAACATATCATAGGTAACTTAAGCGGAGAGTTTTGTAAGACTCTTTTCTAAGAGTCTTTATTGTACCTGAAATTTTAATCAAAAGCTACTGCAATACCCAATAAGACCATTCTAACCACGTTAAGCTTAATTGACTTCATTTCAAAATAGTGGAACTATATTTCATTCGTCTTAATCGCTTAACTTGTTATAATAGTCTTCTTGGACATTTCGCTACAATTTTGATAAAAATTTCAGGTTATAGAGTGTGCTTGGCTTTTACATTTGTATTATATTTTTCATATCTTCCGATAGTATTGTTCTAAACTTAAATAATTTAAACTATTTTTGATTTATTTTGCATATTTTT
>CAYOTE010000126.1:0-7345 GCA_964406785.1 uncultured Clostridia bacterium | reverse complement strand
AAAAAACACAAACATAATAACTAAAACTAATCGTTTTTTCATTTTTTCTCCTTTTTAATATCTAAAATATTTATATTTATATTTATAAAAAATAATACCACAATAACAATTAAATATAAACACTTATTTTTCCTAAAGTTTTATAACATTTTTTTATTAAGATATGATATAATCGAATTTACAATATGTATGGAGAATAAAAATGACATTTAAAAAGAATATTTTATGCATCGGAGCAGGATATGTCGGAGGTCCGACTATGTCTGTTATTGCACTGAAATGTCCGGAATACAAGGTTACAGTCGTTGACATTAATAAGAACAGAATTGCTCAGTGGAACTCTGATAATTTGCCCATTTATGAGCCAGGATTAAGAGATGTTGTTGAATCATGCAGAGGAAAAAATCTGTTTTTTACAACTGATGTCCAAATGGGGATAAAAGAGGCAGATATTATATTTGTTTCAGTTAACACGCCCACAAAAACATTCGGAGAGGGTGCAGGAATGGCATCGGATTTACAGTATTGGGAAAAAACCGCTCATGAGATAATCGAGTATTCGGATAATGATAAAATAATTGTTGAAAAGAGTACTCTTCCGGTTAGAACGGCAGAGGCATTGGGTAGGATTTTAAAATCAAATGAAAAAAATATCAATTTTGAAATAATATCGAATCCTGAATTTCTCGCTGAGGGAACGGCAATTAAAGATTTACTTGAAGGCGACAGAGTGCTTATAGGTTCACAGGGCACAGAATCCGGTCTTAAGGCAGCTGACGAGATTGTTAAAATATATGCACATTGGTTACCCAAAGAAAAAATAATAACAACAAATTTATGGTCTTCCGAGCTTTCAAAACTTGTGGCAAATGCATTTTTAGCTCAAAGAATATCATCAATAAACTCAATATCCGCACTCTGTGAAAAGACTGATGCCGATATTTCTGAAATTTCATATGCCGTTGGTAAAGACACAAGAATAGGTGCAAAATTTTTAAATGCAAGTGTCGGTTTCGGCGGTTCGTGTTTTAAAAAGGATATATTAAATTTGGTTTATATTGCAAGAAGTTACGGACTTAAAGAAGTTGCAGATTACTGGGAAATGGTAATTAAGATGAATGATTATCAGGAGACCAGATTTGTAAGTAAAATGTTAAAAGAAATGTTTAACACCGTCGCAGATAAAAAAATTGCAATTTTTGGTTTTGCATTTAAGGCAAATACCGGAGATACAAGAGAATCACCGGCAATAGAGGTTATTAAAAAATTAATTGAAGAAAGGGCTAATATTTCAATTACAGACCCAAAAGCCTTGGATAATGCAAAGATTGACCTTGCAGGCATTGACAGCAATGTCAGTTATGAAATTGACCCTTACGAAGCGGCAAGGGGCAGTAGTGCTATCGGAGTGGTAACGGAATGGGATGAGTTTAAGATTCTTGATTATCAAAGGATATATGATTCAATGAAAAAACCTGCCTTTATTTTTGACGGCAGAAATATTTTAGACCATAAAGAATTATTCGATATTGGATTCAATGTATATCCCTTGGGTAAAGCGTCCCTAACACATTTTTAAGGAGCAATGTATGTGCGGAATAATTTGTTATTGTGGTCAAAAGAAGGCAATCCCTATTCTCATAAACGGCTTAAAAAAGCTTGAGTACAGAGGATATGACTCAGCCGGTCTATCCGTTATTGAAAATGAAAATTCAATTATAATTAGATCTGACGGCAAGGTGTCTAACCTTGAAACAAAAACTGCTAATATTATAACTGATGCCTCATTCGGAATAGCACATACAAGATGGGCCACCCACGGTAAGCCATCGGAATTAAACGCACATCCGCAATCAGACAGTAAAAAGAAGATAAGTGTTGTTCATAACGGAATTATAGAAAACTATGTTGATCTTAAAAACGAACTAATCGAAAAAGGTTATAAACTTATATCAGAAACCGACACGGAAGTTATAGCACATCTAATTGATATGTATTTTACCGGAGATCTTGAAATTGCCGTTTTAAAAGCAGTTGAACGATTATCGGGTACATTCGGACTCGCAGTTATTCACTCTGATATAAACCATAAAATAATTGTTGTAAAAAGAGGTAGCCCCATTGTTATCGGTGTTGGTAAAGACGAGTTTTTTGCTGCCTCGGATCCAATGGCAATTTCGGATTACACAAATAAAATAATTGTCCTAAACGACGACGAGATGGCTATATTAAACGAAAAAAGCTATTATATTAAAAATCTTAGAAATGAAGTATTAAAAAAAAAGATTGAAATTGTTGATAAAGATTATTACTCCGATGACAAAAAGGGGTTCGAATCATTTATGTTAAAGGAAATCTTTGAGCAACCCATAAGTATTAGAAATGCGTTCAGAGGTCGAATAATTGAAAGTGAAGGTGTCTCCAAACTTGGAGGGCTTGAGCCTGTCATAGAAAGGCTTAAGAGTATAAAAAAATTAATTATTGTATCCTGTGGGACAAGTTATTATTCGGGAAAGCTCGGAAGATATATTTTTGAACACCTCACTGAACTCGATGTTGAGGTGGAAATTGCTTCGGAATTCAGATATCGAAAATTTAAGCTTGACAAGGATGTTGCCGTGCTTGCACTTTCACAATCTGGAGAAACAGCCGATACAATTGCAGCACTTAAAGAGGCAAAGAGAAAAGGTGCCTTACTCTTAGGAATAGTTAATGAAGTCGGAACAACAATCCCGCAACTTACAGATGCAGGCATATACAATCACGCCGGACCGGAAATAGGCGTTGCATCAACAAAAATATATACATCTCAATTGGTTCTATTAACTCTTATGGGACTTTTAATAGGAAGATATCACGGTCTGTCTTTTATCGAGGGCAAAAGTATAATCGACGGAATTAAAAAACTTCCCGAACAAATAAAAGAAATTTTAAGCAATGCAAAAGACATTCAGACAATAGCTCATAAGTATTCCGAGTATAGAGATTTTCTATATATTGGACGTTTATACAACTACCCGACAGCGATGGAAGCAGCCTTAAAGCTTAAAGAAATTTCATATATTCATGCCGAAGGATATCCGGCAGGCGAGATGAAACACGGACCGATATCCTTGATAGATGAGAATTTTCCCACCGTTGCAATTGCACCCGACGATGAGGTTATGGATAAAATGTTAAGTAATATAGAGCAAATTAAGGCAAGAAACGGTAAGATACTATCGATAACAAATAAAAGTTCAAAAAAGGTAATAGAGATATCCGATGATGTGATAATTGTACCTAAAACGGTAAACGTACTCCAACCAATTCTGAACATAATACCACTTCAACTCTTTGCATACTATATAGCAAAAAAAAAAGGAAGAAATATTGATAAACCAAGAAATCTTGCAAAATCAGTTACAGTAGAATAGAAAAACAGACTCTATAAAGTATAGACAAAAAATAACAAAATAAATAATTTTAAGAAACATTACTTGACTATTATACATTATGATAGTTATAATGACATAAACTAATTAGATTTATGACAGGAGAATAAAATGGACAATAACTTTGACAATTATATTTCAGAATCAACTAAGAAAATGGAGCATTCCTTTATCAGGGGTATTCTTAAATTAACAAAGGGTATCCCGAATATGATATCGCTTGCAGGTGGTTTACCAAGTCCATTATCTTTTCCAAAAAAGCAATTGAGTGAAATTTACTCGGATGTTATTTTAAATTATGGTGATGATGTTTTGCAATACGGTCAAAGCGAAGGCGATAAGATTTTCAAAAAGGCTATAAGAGCATTTGAAGAGATAGAGTACCTTGACGATGATGATATGGTTATAACAGACGGCGTATCAAACGCTATTTATTTATATACAAGAGTTATGATAAATTCAGGAGAAGTAATTGTCTGTGAAGCTCCTACCTTTCCAGGATCTATAACAACAATGGAAGGATGCGAGGCAGAATTAGTTGGCGTAGAAATGGACGAAGAGGGAATGATTCCGAGTAAGCTAAGAGAGACTTTGATAAGACTTAAAGAAGAAAATAAAACTGTTAAATACCTTTACCTCATACCGGAATTTCAAAATCCTACGGGCAGAACAATGGAGTTAGAGAGAAGAAGAGATATTATTAAAATAGCCATTGAATTTGACCTTCCAATATTTGAAGACCAGCCATATAGAGAGTTGAGATTTTCAGGAAACAGACCAAAAACTATTTGGGAATTGGCAAGAACAGAATTCAACGAGCCTAATTTAGTTACAATTGCAAAATCATTCTCTAAAATTTTAGGTCCCGGACTAAGATTAGGTTTTGCCGTAGGTCCTAAACCTATTATAGGAGCAATGGTAAAATGGTTACAAAAGATAATAGTAAGTGCCGGTTGTGTTGAACAAAGAGTAGCGGCAGAATTTATATCAAGAGGATACATAAAACAACAGATTGAAAAAATAATAAATTTATACTGTCCTAAAAGAGACGTAATGGTAAATGCACTAAAAAAACATATGCCGAACAAAGTCTCATGGACTGTTCCTGACGGTGGTATGTTTATTTGGTTAACAATTCCGGGAACGGATACAAATGCAATTTTTGACAAGGCTATTGAAAACAAGGTTGCCTTTGTTCCGGGAAGTAATTTTTACCCTAAAGGGACTAAGCGAACAGACGAATTAAGATTAAATTTCTCATACGCTGACATAGAAGATATTGAAGAGGGGATTAAAAGATTATCAAAACTCTTTTAAACTAAATATCATATTAAGCCAAGTGAGAACCCTATAGTTTTACTATTTGTAAAATCTTTGTTTATTTTTATAATATTGTATATTGGAGAGGTATGGGTAATTATTATTTAACAAAAAAAGAGCAAGAACGAGTTGTATTAATTGGAGTCGTCATCAATAATAATTCTATTGATTGGAAAGACGATAATTTGAGTGAGCTGAGATTATTGACAAAAACAACAGGTGTGAAAGTAGTAGAATCATTCACACAAAATTTATTAAAGCCTAACTCAACAACATTTATAGGAAAGGGGAAACTTGAAGAAATTGCAATCTTTATTAAGAACAATAAAATTGACATTGCCGTATTTGATAATGATTTATCGGCATCTCAGTTAAGAAATATTGAAAAACTTATTAATATTAGAGTTTTAGATAGGACACATCTTATTCTTGACATTTTTGCCTCAAGAGCTAAAACTGCACATGCCAAAGTGCAAGTTGAGTTAGCACAATATCAATATCTATTACCACGATTAACACGGATGTGGACTCATCTTGAACGACAACAGGGAGGTGTTGGAGTCAGAGGTCCGGGTGAAAAAGAAATTGAAACAGATAGAAGAAACATCAGAAAGAAAATTACAAAATTAAAAAAAGAGCTTAACAAAATAGATAAACAAAAAATAACACAGAGAAAATCAAGAGGAAACTTTACGAGAATTGCACTTGTAGGATACACAAACACCGGGAAATCAACCATACTGAATTTACTAAGTAATTCTAATATTTTAGCTCAAAATAAACTCTTTGCCACACTTGATACAACAGTGAGAAAAATAATTATAAAAAATAAAACTTTTTTGTTGTCCGATACAGTAGGATTTATTCATAAATTGCCTCATACACTCATAGAATCTTTTAAAGCAACCCTTGATGAAGTAAGAGAAGCAGATATTCTCTTACATATAGCAGATATATCAAATAAGGATGTTGAGCACCAAATAAATGTTGTAAATAAAACTCTTGAAGAAATTGGTGCAGGTGATAAAAAGGCAATTCTTGTGTTTAACAAAATAGACACAAATATCAAGCACTCAAATAATCCCGCAACACATAATTCAAATATATACAATAAAGATGTAACTAATAATAAAATATTTATATCAGCAAAAGAAAAAATAAACATAGAGCAACTTAAAAATATTATTTATAATAATTGTATGTAAAGATTATAATTGCAATTTACTATCAAAAGACCTAAAATTTTAATCAAACTCGACTGTAATACCCAATAAGCCCATTCTAACTGCATTAAGTTCAATCGTCTTCATTACAAAACAGTGCAACCATGTTTCATTTGTCTCAATCACTTAACTCGTTATAATAAGCCTCTTGGACATTTCGCTACAATTTTGATGAAAATTTCAGGCAAGATACATTAATAGCATATTTTAACATATTCTCGGTAGTTGGTCTTCGAGTAAAAGTGGAATCATTCTTCTTCCTTTAATTAGGGTTTCAAGATATACCTTTGCCTTAAACTCATCCGTAATTTCACCAATGACAGTTGCGTTTTTCCCCTCTTTTGTTTCTCTCATAACAGATATTATTTTATCGGCATTGGCAGAATCAACAACCATTATTAATTTACCCTCATTTGCCGAGTAGAGTGGATCTATTCCCAAAATATCACATATACTTTTTGTTTCTGATCTTATAGGTAAGTCTTTTTCAAATAATTTAGCCGAATATAATTTATCACTCACCATTTCATTTAATACAGATGCAACACCACCCCTTGTAGCATCTCTTATAAATCTAACACTATCGGAATGTTTATCAATAACTTTTTTTACAAGATGATTTAAAGCTGCACAGTCCGAACTAAGCTCTGATGAAAAGGAAAAATTATTTCTCTGTGCCATTATCGTAATTCCATGATCCCCGATTGTTCCGTTAACAATTATCTTATCCCCTACTCTTATTTTGTCTCTGATAACTCTCTTATTAAAGACACCTATTCCTGCTGTATTAATAAATATTTTATCAGCCTTACCGTTCTGAACAACCTTTGTATCTCCCGTAACAATTTGCACCCCTGCATAATCGGCAGCCTCTCTCATAGCTTTCAAAATATCCCTCAATTCAGACAATAATAAGCCTTCCTCTATTATTAAACCACAGGAGATATACCTCGGCTCAGCACCCATTACGGCAAGATCATTAACAGTTCCGTTAATTGCAAGCGAACCGATATTACCACCTCTAAAAAAAATAGGAGTAATGGTATAACTATCGGTAGTAAACGCAATCTTACCATCTCCCACATCCAATATTGCCGCATCATCAAGTTGAATCGAGTCCTTACCAAAAGCCTCTACAATCTCATCAAGAATCAACTCATTCATTAACTTACCGCCCGAACCATGTCCAAGTAAAATCTTATTTTCTTTATTTATAATATTATTCATAATCAATTCCTCTTATATTTAAAAAATGCCGCACAGGCTCCTTCGCTCGATACCATACATGCCCCAACCGGATTTCTCGGAGTACATTTATTGCCAAATAGAGGACAGTTGAGCGGAGTTATAAGCCCTCTTAAAATTTCG
>CAYOTE010000125.1:0-7483 GCA_964406785.1 uncultured Clostridia bacterium | reverse complement strand
CAAAACTGATAAACATAGGATACCAAACCGGCTTTGGCAACGACAACAGCGCAGGCCTTGGCTGTGTAAAAAACATTAGAATTGAATTTAAAGAATAAAAGGCACAAGATATGAGAAAAAAGTTGATAAAGTTTATGAGGAGTAGAAACTGGCATAAAAAAATTGCAAAAACTAAACCGTATACACAATCTCTTTTTGAACATAGTTTGGTAGTTTATGACATTATTGATTCAATTATTAAATTATTGAGTAATACAAATCGAAAATTTTCAGATAACGAGAAAAATATTTTAAGAATATCAGCTATTCTGCATGATATTGGAAAGGAGGAAAAGGATTGGCAAAAAGCAGCTAAAAATGGTTTGAAACCGCCACCTCATATCAATGCTACTTTAGCAAACATTGGTATATCAAATTTAAAGCAATATATGAAAATTGAAAATGAACAAACTATTCTAAAGTGTATAGGTTTTCATCATAAAGCATTACAAAGTGAAGGCAATATCATTAGTTCAATGATATCAGAAACAGAAATTGTGAATTGGAAAGAATTGCAGGATTTTATTGATTCAGCGGATAATCTTGCATCTTGTGGGTCGTTATTCGATGCAACTCAATTATTGGAAAATAAAAGTAATTTTAAAATCGGGAAATTATTTAATTATACTTATCACAAAATATATTTGAGAGGGGTCTCTTCGGTTTTTTTGCATAGGGCTTGTCAAGAAGCTTATAAAGCTAAAGGATGGGAACCATTATTATATTTTCAAGATGGGACTCTTTATTTGACTTCTGGAGATAAAGACGAAGTAACTAAAGATGAAATAATGGGAAAATTGATTAATCATTTTGAAAAAGAAAAATATTTTGGAGAAAGAATAACACATCTTCTTTTAGGTGATCCTACAAAATCAATTTTTCCGAAACCTGAGTTATTCGACACTAAAATTATATCTCTATGCTTGAATGAGGCGTATTCTTTAGCAAGCAGAAAGACTTTTAGTAATAAACCGCTTGAAGACAAAAAAGGGCATAATGATAGAAAAACAATAATATCTAATTATCTTGATCAAGAATCAGAACCCACGGATGAGGAGATATCAAAGTATACAAATATGTTCTCTGAAAGTTATCCTGAGATGTGTGTATTTGCTTATTCCAAGGCAATATATAATTTTTTTATATCCTCAGATAAGAATTTAGTCAATATTTTTATGACAGAATATAATAAGAAGTTTGGAAACAATGCATTTGATTTTTTTCTTGCGTGTAGAGCTCAATTAGACCCTGCAAAACAATTTAAGCAAGTTATTCAACCTTTTTGGAACATAAATATAAATAATGTTAAAGTTGAAAATATGCACTGGAAGAAAAGAAAATCTTATTTGGTCTCAATTCTTACTAAAATTTTTAATATGGTTTTTAAAGATAACAAATCAAAGCCGTTGGATGAAAGAATATCCGATATTATTATTAAAGATTTAATTTATCCAAATTTTACTGAGATACCCTGTCAGGACATATTATGTTATTTAACTTCAAAAAGTAGAATATTTTTAGGTCCCAAAAAAGCAAAAACAAAAATTATAGGGTTTATTTGCCCTGTTTGTAATCAAAAAACCGAGGCAGGAATAAGGAGTAATGAGAATATTGTAAATAGTTCCAACAGCTTTACCAATAGAGCCAATTTTGGGCAATCGATAAGTAAAGCAATTTGGATATGTGATAGCTGTAAATATGAGAGATATTTATTACAGGTTCTCACGGGTTTTAATGGGGTATTTAAACGGGCATTATTTTTATATCCCCAGTATAATTTTTCCAATCGAATTGGAGATGAATTCTTAGATACGGTTGATGATTTACGTCAGAAAACAGACAATTTAATGTCTGAATTATCAGAAAATCCAGACCTTAGCCCGGATTTTTCTCGAACAACAAAAATCGCTAATAATATAATGAAAAATATTGACAATATTGAAAGCAAATCAATTGAAGACTTTATCATTACAGAGCAAAAGATCAATGATTTTGAAAAGAAAGCTGTTGAAGTCCTGATGGAGTATAATCCCGATTTGCCATTAAAGAAAGATGAGCATGGAGCGTTGTCAATTATTAATCAAACTTTTACAAAGGATTATAAAAAGTTTGGTGAATTTATTGCAGATTTAAAAAAAGATGAACAGATTAGAAAAACATTTTCCATTACAAAGAAAAAGCCTAAGCGCAGTGACATTGATAAGGCTTTGATTGAATATTTTGGTTATGATTTCCCCTTTAAACCAGATTTGAAAAAAGCACTGAAAATTTTAAATGGAGACTTTATTACTGATTATAGTGACTGGGATATTTTTTTTGATGATTTAAAGAACAATAAAATTGAAAGCGAAGTTGCCCATGATATAGTAAAAAAAGTTTATATGCTATTCCCAAAATATAAGATAATCGCACAAACTCCTAATTTTATTATTATCCCGTTAAAACAACCATTGCAGAGGTCTGACGATGCAGATGTTAATGGATGTATCCGTGAATTATTCATCTCAATTATTTTTGCACTAAAATTAAATTGTTCTACTACAATCGCAGACGATATTTTAAAAATAAATATTGAGCAAAGGAAAGGCTCTGTGTTCGTTCCTGAAAATTCTTTATTACGCCAGCTTGTCGGAGATTCATGGCTACGGGAGTACGATTTTAATAATGAAAAAGGAATAAACATAAAATCTGACATTAAATGGCTTGAGGCAATTGCATCAGCATTGTGTTTAAGCTACAGAGCTGCTTATTCTGAAAGAACAAATTTATATGAAATATTAAAATCTAAAACAAAAGGGCATCTTTTAAGGAGAATTGAGATGAAGGATAAAGAACAAGTGAATAATTCCTTTTTATACGACTATATTGACAATATATGGGAGGTGAAAATATGAGAGATCTGATTGTGGTAGATTGTAAGAAGTTTAGTGTAGAAAAAAATAAAGAAAAAATTCAAGATATTGTTGATAAATTTTGTAGTTATCTGGATTTTTATCCAAAAGGCTCAAAACCCAGCAAATATGAGATCATGGGGCCGGTTGCTAAAATTTTAGAAATGGCAAAAAATAAAAAACAATATACAGAAGATTCAATCAAATCTAAAGCTCTTAGAAAACATGAAATGAATAGAATAAGTGGTTATGTGAGCAGTGAAGCATTTGAAAAATTAGAAGATGCTACTTCAAAGCTTATAATTTTTAGAAATGAGCTCCCTGAAATGCAGATAGCAAAAGTTATGGACATAATCGATAACGAAATATATTTCAAAGAACGTAAGAAGAATGTTGTAAAATATGAAGAAATCAAGAGAATTAAAAATGATTTTTCATTTTTTTTAAAGGAGAAAAATAAATCTGACATTAAGAAATTAAATGAAAAATGGGGGAAAGATTACACAGATTGGAATAATATTCCTTTTCCCTCAAAAAAATTGCAATCCAAAGGCAATGAATCAGTAAAACAAGATATTGAGGAGTTCAACAATAGCAGAAAACAACAAGAGGAGAGCAAAGATGACAAATAATGATCAGGAAAATAACGACAATACAAACATATGGAAAGAACTTGAAAAATATTTCATTGCACAGCCTGAGCCAATAATTGGAGCAAAAACAATTCAGATATTAATTATCAGGGAAATTCTTGATTACGCCGCATTTAGGACTGAAGATACAAAAGAATTAAACACTATGGTAACACCAACTTCTGTTGAAATAAAAGATCAGATTTCACGGGTTGCCTTTTTAGCTTCCAAGCAAAAAGCTGCTGAGAATAGAGAGATGGAAAGAATGCTTAGAACAGCTATAAATGCTTTAGGTGAAAAAGATAAAAAGGAATCTCCATTTAAAGATATAAAAGAAGATTGTTATTTAAAGGATAATTTATGTCGGAAATGCCCACGCTGTATTCTACATGGAGCTACTGCTTTAAACAAAGAAGCAAATATTAAACATCGAATAGAGTATTCAACTGCCACCTCGCTCTTGGCCTGGAATGATATTGAGGAAACAATAACATTCAATGCAATTAATGATAAAAATATTTCCACAGGACAAGCTTTAGGGACAAGATACCTTGTTAAACCTGCTTCAATTTTTCCTTCTATAATTACATTAAAGAGTATTACAAAAGAAGAATTTATTTTGGCCGTAAAAACTTTACTGTCTTGTAAAAGCTATGGTGCTGAAACCAGAATAGGAGGTGATATAAGAAATCATATTGTTGGTATTGTTGCAGGCTGGGAAGAAGTAATCACTTCTTTGGAATTTACGTTAGAATTATATGATAAAATAATAAATGCAACAGGAGATATCAATACAATCAAGAAACAAATAACGTCAATTCTTGGGACATACAAAGAAATGGCTGGGAATAAAAATAAGATTATCATTGAAAAAGAAACTGAAAAAATAATAAAGGCAGCTCAAGAGAGGGATTTAGATAAAATATTTTTAAAAAAAGTTTATGAAGATGCGCAAAATTTTTACAATAGCCAGAATAATAATAAGAAGAAGAAATAAATCATGACAAAATATAAAAGCATAAATTTAAATACAAAAGGAATAAAAGTTTATAAAGGATCATTGTTTTTACACGATTATCTTTGGTTTTCTTCTTCTGAAATCAGCAAGGTCTCAACAACTATTCCCGTAATTCATAACTATGCGTTATCTTATGCTTTAAATCAGTTTTCCTATGCTATTTTTGTGGGTAACACTCCAAAATATGAAGAAGATTTTAAAAAATTTAATTGCTATGCAACACCTTCTATCAGCTTATGCAGTATTCGTGAAACTATGACTTACAATGCAATGGATGAAAAAACATTAACAACCGGAGATAGCACAAAAAAAATCAATTCACCAAATTATGGCTGGAAAAATGTTGTTGTGCCAACTTATTTGCCTAAATCTGATAAGGATAGTCTTTACGCGTTTAAATTTTATGTTTTTACATATGGTGCTTATAAATTGCCCTCAATAGTCCGCATTGGTAAAAAAGGAGCTTCCTGCCGTATTTATTGGAATGAAGTGGAAAACCCTATTGCAAAATATTCTGAAAAATCTGTTTCTCCTTCTCATCCAGTTAATCCATTGGATGTATCAGGAAATGTTATACAGGGAGATGTCGTAAAAATTCCACCTCATTCTTTTTACCGCATTGCAATCATTAAAGAAGATTGGTTTATTTTTGGTTCAAATCAAGTTGTTCATATACCTGAAAGGATATTCAAAAAAATTAATGCAAATTAAGGAATTAAAACTTCAAGTTTATAAAGTTAAAAAGGCTCCTCACCCGCTTTATAAACACCAAAAACAAATTTACGATAATTGGGAGCAAAAAGATGCCTTCATGTTAATTTCGGGTACTGGAAGCGGCAAAACAATAGCAGCTTCATTCCCCGTAATTGATAATAATGAAGATGCTATTTTTGTTTATCCCACAAATGCATTAATTCAGGATCAGAAGCGAAGTATTGAGAATATTTTGGGGGAAATGGGTAAAACTTATTTCTTGTATGATGACAATTCATATAAGAATAGGCCAATTAAATCCGTTGACTATACACTTATTAAAATTGATGGGGATTTCCTTGAAAAAATAAAAACACATAATAATTTAAAAACAAAAGGAAATGCTCTTTATTTTTTGTTGTCCCACAATATCGGAAAGACAATTGTTTTAACTAATCCAGATATCTTATTTTTAATATTAACTCTAAAATATAGTGGCAGTGCCGGTATCATAGCACTTTTTAAAAATTTCAATACAATTGTATTTGATGAATTCCATATATATTGGGGGATAGAATTAACAAATATAATTTCTTCTCTATTCTTAATGGATAAATTAAAAATTTTTCCAAAAAAAGTTTTTTTGACAGCGACTCCTTCGGAAAATGTTAGATATATTCTAAATAGGCTTTTTCAACCAATGACAATTGAACTTGAAATCAATGACTTTGGTCGTACTGTTATTTATCCGGTTGAGTTATTTGGAATAAAAATCGAACGAGATTCTAAGATACAAATAATAATTAAAAAATTACTTACTTTAAGAAATAAATTAATTGAAAAAAGAAAAGTTAATTTAAAAATTGATTACATTCCATTAATAGTGATTCTTAACTCTGTAGTCGAGATTATTATTCTTGAAAAAGAATTGTTGGAGGCAGGTTTTAAAGCTGGTGAAATAATACCAATACGTGGATTAATGGCACAAAAAGGGAAAAAAATTTTATCTAACACTTTGGTTGTTATAGGCACATCGGCAATAGAAATTGGCATTGATTTTTCTTGTGATTATTTGTTTTTCGAAGCAAATGATGCGGCGTCATTTTTGCAAAGATTTGGTAGAATCGGAAGGCATAATACAGGGAGTGCATATCTCTTTGGAGATCAACATGAGGCAGATGCAATGAATTCTCCAAAAATAATATTTCGGCATGAGTTTCAAGATTTTATCAATGCTGTATATGAAGTAAGGAAATCTTTTTCATGGTTTATAACAACCCGATTCGGATTGTTTATAACATATGTTCAATTTCAACAGTTTATAAACAAAGTAGAAAAGGATAGGAATTTAAAAACAGTTGAAAAGGAAACATTAGTTGAAATATTTGAAAAATGGTTTCAGGATTATGTATCAACGATTTTACAAGATTCACTCTCCACTGAAGACAAGATGCGTAAAGCAAAGGAATCATCTTTGCTTGCAAAAAAAGACTCTTTTTATAAGTGGGTAAAAATTTATAAAACCTATTATAGTTTAAGGAATTCTTTTGATTCTGAATATATATATGTAAAAAGTGAAAAAATTTTAAAACGCGATCCGTTTGTCAAAGCCGATGTTGTATCTGTTTTAAAATATGGGAAAAATTTAAAATGGAATAGTTCAAAAAAAAGATTGGAAGTCGATAACTTTTCAGAAAGAAAAAAGATCCGTTTTTCAAAACAAAATATTCCCTTTGATAATTATGGAGAAATCCAAATATATGATGCAACTGCCCCATATAAATTATTAATCAATGATCATGATTCACCATTATCAAAAATTAGAGAGAATCATATGATAGCCTTTTTCCCTAAAAAAATATTAAAAGCAAATAATTATGATTGGAGATTCCAGGCAATTTATTGTGATGATAACAGGTCTGTTGTGATATTTGGCAGGATCATACTTATTGTAGTTGAACTATTTAAAATGGAGCAATTACATGGGAAGAAATCCGATTCAATTGAGTTTGATGATCGATGTTTTTAGTTTAGTGGGTATCTTTTTTTAATGACCTTTTGTTATAGGATAATCCCCCTTTTTGGTATAGGCAAAGTATAACAAAAGGTAACTTATAATATGCATGGATTTCACAAAATTCATATGAGTTTTTTTAAAATTATCACATTTTTCATAGCAGTTTTTTGATTTTTATCACAAAATATGGTAT
>CAYOTE010000124.1:0-7491 GCA_964406785.1 uncultured Clostridia bacterium | reverse complement strand
TTATTTTTTTCAACTACCCACACTTTCTGGCGGAGAACCAAATATTTATCTCTTAGCCATAAAAAGCATTGATTTTGAATTAAAATTTTATCCGAAATTTCCATCAAAATTGTAGCGAAATATCAGGGGAAGTCTATTATAATAAGCTAAGCGATTGAGACAAATGAAACTGTGCAGTATTTTATTTGAACTTAACACGGTTAGAATGAGCTTATTGGACATTGCAGTAGATTTTTATTAAAGTTCTAAGAACTTCCTGGATTTGACCAAAAAACAATTCTATATTAATATAAGGCATGAGAAAGATATATATTATTTTCAGTCTTATTTTCTTATTTGTTTTCAACTCTTACGCATTTGAAAATACAGTAGTAAAAAAGAAAAATACACGCACAGAAAAAACATCCCACCAAAAAAAAGAACAAAAAAAAACTCCATTCTTTAAGGCTCTTGGGCAAGACTTAGGACATATACTAAGTTCTCCGCTTCGCATTAGAGGTAAAGATGTTTTAGTAATTGGAAGCGTTGTACTTATTACCGGAGTACTCATAAATAATGACGAAAAGATATACCGTGATTTTAAAGACTTTCAAGCTAAGCACGAGTGGGTTGACAATCTTAGCCCCAAAATTACCAAGATGGGAGACGGCGGGTTCAATTTGGGTGTTTCAGGACTTTTTTATCTTGGAGGTATGCTATTTAAGAGCAATAGAGCTAAGGAAACGGCAAAATTAACTTTAATGACCTTTATTCATACGGGAGTTGTTGTACAAATAGGAAAACATCTAGCAGGAAGGCAGAGACCTTCATGGGATAACGGGAATGATGGTTGGGCAGGTCCTTCCGGCTTTTTTAAAAGATATGAGCCTTATAAAATATCTCATTATGACGCCTTCCCTTCCGGACATACAATATCTATATTCGGTACTGCAACTGTCATAGCGGAGATGTATAAGGATAAGCCAATTGTTCCCATAGTTTCATACTCGCTTGCTACCCTGTGTGGACTATCAAGAGTAACAGAGGATACTCATTGGATGAGTGATGTATTTCTCGGTGCAGTCTTAGGTTATGTAATAGGAAAGTATGTGGTAAAAAAAAGAAGTACATATAAAAGAAACAGTTTTAATATTATACCAAGTGCAAATTCAAGAGGAATTAGTTTAGGAATACGGTATAATCTATGATTGCCAATATAAATTATATCTGATTAGGACAAAGTATGAAAAAAGCTTATATATATATAGTTATAGTAATAGTATTTAGCAATTTGCTAATAGCGAATAATTACAAAGAGACAAAAGAAGATTCCCAAAAATGGATTAGCTTTGTCTTTGATACCTTTTTGCAAAATATCTTTCCGGGCGGGAATTTTTCCACCTCGATAATTGAAAATTATTTCCCCGAAACAACGTCGATTATTGAGGAGAGTAATGGCTTTGCCATAATAGATAACCCCAAAATATACTTTGAAGGAGAATCTTTTACACAATTCAACTGGTATATGAACGGGCTTGATATAAATTCATCACTAAATGACGGAAGTCCCGGAGTAGTATTACCCTTACTCTCCGTTTCAAGATATGAACTCTGCGGAGAAACACCATTAAATTTCATTAACGGGCTAAATCAGGTTTCCAAAAATGATAAAAATAATAATGGCTCCAAACTCGAATTTTCTTCAATATATTCAGATTTAGGAACGTACTCCGATTGGTCTCAAAAACTTATTAATACACCGGCATCAGAGAGAAACAGCTTACTTAGTACAACAAGAAGAAAACCTTTAAAGAATTTTTATTTGAATTATGACTATAATAAAAGTAATAAACTTAATAGAATAAATTTTTCTCTTACATATTTTGATATAAAAAGACAGTTTAATGATTTTAATAAGATTAATACAAGCTTTGAAGAAACCGGAAAAAAACTCATGGCATTGCTTCGATATAAAAGACTTATAAAAAACGGATATTTTGAATTTTTCTCAATTTTTAATAATATTGACAGGTCAAATTCTGACTCTGAGCTTGGAGCCTATCCTCAAGAGACTACCGATTTACGAGGAAGCTCTGTACTTGCCGGAGTAAGCATAAAAAAGACTTCTTTTAATTTATCACTATGGTTTATGTATGAGAACGAAAAACGAATGCCATTCACAGCTGATTACTCAAAAGAACTTATGGATAACGACGGTTCGGGATTTATTATGCCGTCAAAATACGGAGAATTCAGAGCAAGTTCAATATTTGCAAAATTAAATATTCCAATAAATTTATTAAATACGGAAAAAATAAAACTAAGTTTTTATTCAAAAGCCAAATACTCCCGAAACGAAGCTTGGGAAGAGGTAAATAATTACAATTCCTTTTATGTTAATAAAACCCCCTATCTAATTAGAGAATGGAAACCCGGTAACTCGTATCGCAATGAGAATATGAACTTAAAATTTGGATTTATAGGAAGTATGCAATTTTCAAATACAATAGAATTCTTTGCAAAATTTTATCTTCATAAAAACGATATTTATTTTGATAAAGACATTAATAATCTTAATTTTTTTACACCTTCGTTTGATGTAGGATTTACTCTATGGGCTAAGAAAAAAAGTTCTCTACTCATATCATACGGAATATCATCTTACGATATTAAGAATAATGTTATAAGTTTTCTTGAACAAAATAGGCCGTCTTCGACTTATTATTTATGGAACGACTTAAATAATGATATGAGTTTTCAAGATAACGAGAGGGGTAGATTATTCGGCTACTCGGGGGGAAAGTATCATTTTGCAAATACCGAGCTTAAGACTCCTCTTAAGGAAAGATTACTCGTAACTTTTAACACAAAATTATCAAAAAATTATAAATTCATTGTAAAGGGGATATTAAAAAGAGTAAAAAATAGTTTTTGGGTATATTTTGACAAAGAATACGGAACCTATGATGATAGCTCAGGTACCAATCTTTATTACTTTGAAAAACCATTCAAAGACTATTATCTATCAAATTCCTTACTTGAACAAGACCCGTTTTACGCACAATTACTTATTAATTTCATAGGTAAAAAGACAGATAAATGGTCCTTTTCTTTCTCCTTTATGGCACATATGGGTATGGGAAGTACAAGTTTTGGAAATGGATACAATAATGATATAGGTGTTATTGACGAATCAATGGCAAATCCAAATACATTAATTAATTCATATGGAAGAGTTGACGGAGACAGGGGTTTTGTATCAAAATTAAACTATGGACTTTTAATTTCAAAAAATCTTTCTATGGGCTTAAACATTAAGTATAGAGACGGAAATCCATTTACATTTATGAAGATGTCAAATGCACATAATCAATGGGTTATCTATTATAAAACTATAAAAGGAGAGGATAAGAAGGGACAAAAGGGTGGCCCGAGAGAGGACTATTTGGCTGAAATCAATTTGAAATTCAATTATAAATTAAGAATATCAAACTTAAATCTGAATATGGGGCTTTCATTTTTTAATATTCTCGATGTTGGATACGAATTATCGGAGAGAGTATTTACAAATGAAAAAGACAGATTGGCAACGGAATTACAAATACCTCGCAGTATCAGGCTCACATTGTCTGTTAAATTCTAAATGAATATGAGTAAATTTCCTACAATTCCAGGTTATAAGATAACAAAAAAGCTCGGTCAAGGTGGAATGGCAACAGTCTATTTGGCAGTACAGGAAAATCTTAATCGTCTTGTCGCAATTAAACTTCTTGACTTGGATAAAATTGACAATTCCAGATTATCAAAAAGATTTATAAAAGAGGCAAAGGCTCTATCTAAGCTGAATCACCAAAATATCGTTTCAATATATGACATCGGCAAATATAAGAATTACTATTATATTGTAATGGAATATCTTGCCAAGAGTCTAAAAGACAGGTTAAATAAAGAGACTAAATTAAACCCGACAAAGGCACTCTATATTATCCAGTCAATATCCGATGCCCTATTCTATGCACATACAAACGGAGTTGTACACAGGGATATCAAGCCTGATAATATAATGTTTAGAGAGAATGGCTCTCCCGTACTCTTGGATTTTGGAATTGCCAAATACATTGATGCAAAGACAAGACTTACAAAAACAGGTGTCTCAATAGGCACGCCTCAGTACATGAGTCCCGAACAGTGTAATGCCGAGAAATTAGACGGAAGAAGTGATATTTATTCACTTGGAGTTGTCTTATACGAGATGCTAAGCGGAAAAATACCATATACGGCAAATGATATTTTCGGAATTGCCATGAAGCATCTAAAAGAGCCTGTACCAATACTCAAGGGAAAGCTAAAACCTTATCAATATTTAATTGACCGCATGATGGACAAGGATAAGAAAAAAAGAATTAAAACAAAAAAGGAACTCTTTCAAATAATAAAAGATTTACTAAATTCAGAAAGCACAGAGTATAAAACGTATAAAACAACTAAGACTGATATACAAAAAGATATACAACAAAAAAAAAGAGGAAATAAACCTTCAACAGTAAAAACAATTCACAGAGGAAAAAAAATAGCACCTCCGAAACTTACACCAAAAAAGGTATTTAAAAAGAAGAAGAAAGAAAAAAAATTACTGTGGTACAGTCTGGGATTTATCGTCATTACTATTTTTATACTCATAATTATTCTCAGCGATAATCCCGTAAAGGACAAAATCACCCACTATATAAAATTTATAGAATCACTCCTAAGGGAAAGCAAGGCACAATAACAGCTAATAATAACAAGATAAACGTCAAACAAAATGTTGGACACAAGATAAACCAATTTCCTATTTTCAATGAGTTTCAATAATTAATCATATTAATTGTAAAATATTTTTTAATAATTTATATTTTTAATTTAATAATTTTCACATTATAATAAGCTTGATTTTTAAAGCGAAAATATTTGATTGCTCTATATCGTTTTAATGAATTCGGCTCTGTTATAAAAAGTACACTTTTTATTCCTTTTTTTTTCAATTTTATAAATAATCGTTTCAAGTCGTTTACCTGTTTCTTACTATTTATAAAATATATTGATTTGTTAAAAAAATTAAAAGCAAGATCTTGCGAAACATTCCAACGACTTGTTATAATTACAGATTCTCGTTGTTCATTTATATATTTATTAAAATCTTTAAAAAACAGTTTTGTGTTATATAAGAACTGTATTGAAAATATCTGCAATATAATTGATACAATTATTACTGCAAAGATCAAGTTTTTTTCTATCAAATTATTATGAGCTTTAAATAAATTGTTTTTTTTTATTGCGAATAATATAACCATGAATGAATATAATAATAAAAGAAAACGATTTCCCCAATGTAACCCGCTAGATCCGGTTTTAGGGGTTAATAAAAAGTATAAAAAGGCAAAAAGAAATATTATATTGAATATCATCTTATAAACATCTTTTTGTTTTGTTTCTGTTTCTAAATTCAAATTTCGTTTTCTTACAAAGAGCAAAAATAAAAATGCACTTGCTGAAAAAAAGCCGTTAATATAAATCATACTTAATTTTTTTTCAAAAAAACTAACATTAATGACTATTGTGAAAACAAATATATATAGTAAATAAATATAATATATTCTATAAAAATAATCTGTTTTTATTTTTGATAACACAAAAACAAAGAATATGTGAGCAACAAACATAAAATAAGATACAATCATATTTGTATTAGAGGTAACATACAAATTATAAAATACGGAAATTCTATCTTTAAAATGTTGTAAAATTGTAATAGATGTTTTTATATTTCCATATAAATGAAAGCCTAATATATTTCCATAGAAATATTTATTTATAATAAAAAACGGTAAAATAGACAAAAAAAATATAACGGCAATAAATAATAAATATTCTAAAATTTTTTCTTTTTGTCTGAAAAGAACAATAAATATTACTACTAATTCGAAAAGAATAAGTTCTTCTCTAAAATAAACAGAAAAAGTTAAAAGTAAAATTACAAAAAACAAGTATTTTTTTTTATTTTTATCAAAAAAAAGCAACATAAAATAAATAGCCCAAACGCATAAAGCAACGGTTATTGTATGCTCCCAGAAAGTTAGACTGTAAAACCATAATGGCGTTGCAAAAGCAGAAATAACCATAGCGATACCAGCAGTTTTCTTTTCCAAATTAATTATAACACATATCTTCCAAAGACCAATAAGTGATAAAAGACTCGAAACAAGAGGAATTACATAAATCCCCTTAATGCCAAATAAAATATAAAATAAGCTTGATAAAAAAGCAAAAGTTATTGGAAAAACAGAATATATCTTAGAATCTTTAATAATAGAAAATAAGGATGGCAAAGGCATTAAAGTAAATTTCGAATCAAATTTTTTTCCAACCCAGTGAATTGAAGCCGAACTATAATGATTATCTATAAGGCTTCTCATTTGTATATACTTATTTCCGTTATCTGTAGTCCAAAAACCATCAGGTACCATTAACAAAAAAGATAAAACATATATCAAAACTATTATTGTAAAATATTTTATAAAACACCTATTTTCTTTTAAAACATCCATTTCACATTCGCAATCTTATCCACACCTTTAAATCAATCAACGACTTTAATATAAAAAAAATTCGAGACACTCCCCCGTAAGAAAAACATCAAACAAAAAATTGGGCAAAATGCTTGAGGACATAATAAAAATATTAAAAAAATATTAAAATATTTAAGATACTATGTCCTCAAACTTTATTATATTTCTAACTTTTTCTAATTTACTTTAATTCCTTTAAAAGTTCGGCAACAAAATCCCAAACTTTTCCGATTGCCTCGACTCTAACTTTTTCATCTGGACAATGAGGGTATTTTAGGTCAGGACCAATTGATATCATATCCATTCCCGGATTTTTATCACCAATAATTCCACATTCCAAACCTGCATGAATAATCTCAATAACGGGTTCCTTAGAGAACATCCTTTTATATAATTCTTTACTCTGTGCAAGTAATTTTGAATCCATATTAGGTTGCCATGGAGGATATCCACCACCACTTTCTGCCTTTCCACCGGCTATTAATGCGATAGCCTCAATTCTACTTGTTAACTCTTCCAATCTTGAAACGACAGAACTTCGCTGACTTGTAAGGATATGAATATTCCCGTCTTCAACTTTAATCTTGGCAAAATTATTAGATGTTTCAACTAAATCGTCTATATCGTTTGACATAGCTGCAACGCCATGATGAACTGTCAATAAAAGATTAATTGTTTTTAATGTACTTTCTTTGGAAAATACTTGAGAAAAACTTTCGTTTGTAACTGTTATAGATAAAGCAATCTCAGGATCAACACTGCTATATTCAAGTTTTAATTCTTTTTCCTTATTTTTTAATATTTTTTCAACTTTCGACAAATTCGAATCACTCATATAAATTACAGCATTAGCATCACGAGGAATAGCGTTATGGGCTGTTCCGCCTTGAACATCAACAAGATT
>CAYOTE010000123.1:0-7514 GCA_964406785.1 uncultured Clostridia bacterium | reverse complement strand
CACATTTAAAGCAAGACTCTTCAATTCTTTCATCAGTACATTAAATGATTCCGGTAATCCGGGATTAAATTCCATATTGCCTTTAACAATAGCAGAATATATTTCATTTCTTCCTGTAATATTATCTGATTTTATTGTTAATATCTCCTGTAAAAGATAGGCAGCTCCATATGCTTCAAATGCCCAAACTTCCATTTCACCAACTCGCTGACCACCAAATTGAGCTTTCCCACCAAGCGGTTGCTGAGTAATAAGAGAATACGGACCTGTTGATCTTGCATGTATTTTATCATCAACCATATGTTCAAGTTTAAGAAAGTACATATAACCTACCGTAACTTTATTCTTAAATTTACCACCGGTGATACCATCGTATAAATCAACCTTTCCATCTTCCGGTAATCCGGCTTTTAACATATACTTTTTAACCATTTCTTCTGCATTAGCATTAAATACAGGTGTCTCAAAATAAACATTGAGCAACTTGCCAGCCCAACCTAATATTAATTCATAAATTTGACCAACATTCATTCGAGAAGGTACACCAAGGGGATTCAGTATTATATCCACGGGTGTTCCATCTTCAAGAAACGGCATATCCTCAACCGGAAGAATCTTTGCAACAACACCCTTATTACCGTGTCGTCCAGCCATTTTATCACCAACTGAAATTTTCCTGTTTATTGCAACAAGGACCTTAATAATTTTAATAATTCCGGGGGCAAATTCATCACCCTTCTTCATACTTTCAATCTTTTCTTCCATTTCCGTTTTAAGTGCATCAATATGAAGTATTGTTTTTTCCTGAATGTCTGCAATAACAACGTTAAGCTCATTATTAACACTCTTTTTAATCACTTCAATGTCAACTTCACCTATTTTAGTCAGAAATTTCTTAGTGAAAACATCACCTTTTTTAAGACTACCACTGTCCAATTTTAAAGCTTTGGATACTTTTTTCCCATTTAATAAGTTAATAACCTTTTCAAGTTTATTATTATTTAATATTCTCTTTTCATCCGTTATATTTCTTTTAAGCTTCTCAATTGCATTTTCATCAATTTCGATAGCTCTTGCATCTTTTTCCAAACCTCTACGGGTATAGACCTTAACATCAATTACAGTCCCCTGTACTCCGGGCGGACAGTATAAGGATGTATCTCTAATCTCAGAAGCTTGTTCTCCAAATATTGCCTTTAATAATTTCTCTTCCGGCGTCAATTGTGTCTCGCCCTTAGGGGATACTTTACCGACAATTATCTCACCGGGTTTTATATTTGCACCGATTCTAACTATCCCGTTTTCATCCAGATGTCTTAATATATGCTCTGACACTCCATTAATATCACGAGTTATCTCTTCCTTGCCAAGCTTTGTTTCTCTGGCTTCGATTGATTCTTCGACAATATAAACAGAATTATATACAGAATTTTTAACCAAATTTTCACTTAAAATGATTGCATCCTCATAATTATAACCTCTCCAAGGCATAAAAGCTGCCAGAATATTTCTGCCTAAGGATAATTCGCCCTTATCAGAAGCCGGACCATCACATATTATCTGTCCTTTTTCAACCCTGTCTCCAACGTTTACAAGAGGTTTTTGGTTAATTAATGTATTTTGATTAGAACGTCTAAATTTCTTTAATTCATATAAATCCGCATTTATTTCGGAAAAATCACTATCACCGTTTTCACTATCAGTTTTTATAATAAGTCTCTCGGCATCAGCGTTCATAACTACACCTGAACGTTTACATATAATATCCATTCCACCGTCTTTAATAAGCTGGTGTTCCATACCTGTTCCTACAATTGGTGCCTCAGGATTTATCAATGGCACAGCCTGTCTTTGCATATTAGAACCCATCAAAGCTCTATTTGCATCATCGTGTTCAAGAAACGGTATTAAAGCAGCTGAGACAGAAACCAATTGCTCAGGCGATATATCAATATAATTTACTTTTATAGGTTCACTTAAAAAAGTATTACTACCTTCCCTTACATTTACCCTCTTGTGTATCAGATATCCTTTTTTATCAACAACGGCATTTGCCTGTGCAATAACAAGTCCTTCCTCTTCCCATGCAGTTAAATAGAACGGATGGTAATGAAATAACGGTAATTCCTTCTTGACTTTTTTCAAAACATCTATCGTATTTAATAAGTCATCTTCTCTAACTATTTCTCCATAAGTGTATTCAGTATCAGCAGGATAATCTATTGCAAAATGATTAATAATTCTCCCGTCTTCAACCTTTCTTAGCGGAGTCTCAAGAAATCCGTAATCATTTACTCTCGCATATGTTGTCAATGAAGATATTAAACCAATATTCGGGCCTTCAGGTGTTTCTATAGGACAAACTCTTCCGTAATGAGACGAATGAACATCCCTAACTTCAAATCCAGCCCTTTCTCTATTCAACCCACCTGGTCCAAGTGCTGAAATTCTACGTTTATGCGTAGTTGCAGCCAAGGCATTTGTTTGATCTAAAAATTGCGATAATTGAGAAGTACCAAAAAATTCCTTAACAGCCGCAAAAACAGGCTTTGCATTAATTAATTCTCTCGGCAACATTACAGAGACATCCTCGGAATTTGTAATTCTTTCCTTAATTATCTTTTCCAAACGTAAAAGACCAACCCTAAATGCATTTTCAACTAACTCACCAACAGCTCTAATTCTTCTGTTAGCAAGGTGATCAATATCATCAATCGTTAATCTTTTCCCTTTTATAAGTATCCCATACTTCAAACGCATATAATATTTAACAATATCAATCATATCCTCTATTGTAAGGACATGAACGCCTTCATTATAATTTTCTTTTCTGCCAAGCTTAATATTTAACTTTAATCGTCCAACAGAGGACAAGTCATACCTTCTTGGATCACTCATCATATTCTCAAAAAACTTTTTAGAGCCTTCAAGGGTTACAGGTTCTCCGGGTCTCAACTTTTTAAAAATTTCAATAAAAGAATCACCCTGATCCTTAGTTACCTTTTCTTCTGCATCCGCTTCGCTTTGAACAACCACCTTATCAGAAATAGCGATATCTCTCTTTTTCTTATCCTTTCTAAGAGTATAGGCAATCATTGAGCCGAATTCTTCTTCATCTCCATCAGGAAAAAATACTATAAATTCAGCATTTATTTTTCTGAGTTTTCTAATCTGTATGGCACTTATTAATTCATTTCCTCTTAAAACCTCTTCATAATCATCAGCTGCATATAACTCATCAAACATATCAATATCAACCGGAACATACTCTATACCGGCTTTTATCATATTTTCAATGTCTCTGATTTTAATTTTAGAGCCTGATGCAAGAAGCAACTTCCCTTCATTATCTACAACATCCTTGATTACATTAATATCTTTAAGATTTCTTGAATTCTGAATATAAAAAATCCCGTTCTCTACTTTAGCATTATAAATAGTATAAAATTCTTTAAGAATGTCTAAATCTTCAAACATCCCCATAGCTTTTAAAAATGTAGTTATATTGACACGCTTAGTTTTCTTATCCAACCTTAACTGAAGCAAATTCAATTTTTCCTCAAATTCAATCCATGCACCTCTTGCGGGAATAATCTTTGCTGAGTACTCCCCTCTGGATTTACCCGATAAAAAGTAAACCCCCGGTGATCTTTGCAATTGAGAAACAACAGCCCTTTCAGTTCCGTTTATGATAAAAGTTGCTCTGTCTGTAATATATGGTATCTCTCCAAAATACATTTCTTGTTCTTTAACATCTTTAATAAACTTCTTGCCATCATTGTCTTCATCAAACAGAGACAAACGAAGTTTTATAGTTAAAGGAATCGTATAATCAAACCCCTTGTCAAGACATTCTTCAGGAGAGTATTTTATTTTCAGACGTACCTTATCACCACATTTCGAACAAATTTTGTTCTTAACGCTATCCTTTGTTATACACTCAGGACAAACTGAATTTTTCCCTGTTTTTACATCCGAGTTCAAAATAGAACCACAGACAGTACAATAAGGTTTAGACTCTTCAACACCTTTAAGAACCCCACACTTACACGACCACTCACCCAAACTGTATGATTCGTAATCTATAATTGCAGTTTCTTTAAAATCGGTAATTGGAAAAATTGATTTGAATGCTGCTTCTATCCCGATAGTTTTTCTTCTATCCGGGAATTCATTAATCTGTAAAAAAGTCTTATAAGATTTTTTCTGAATCTCTAAGAGATTCGGAATATCGATAGGACTCTTTGTGTCAGAAAAACTAATACGGTCAATATAATGATTTTTTTGCATACTTATCCTATAATTAAATTTTGGCTATTTATAATAAACGCTACCACTACTTGATCTCTACTTCTGCTCCGGCTTCTTCAAACTTTTTCTTAATTTCTTCGGCTTCTTCCTTTGATACGCCCTCTTTTACTGTTCCCGGAGCTTTATCTACAACTTCCTTAGCCTCTTTCAAACCTAAGTCGGTTACTTCTCTTACAGCTTTAATAACATTGATTTTCTTTGCACCAACGCTCTTTAAGATAACATCAAAATCAGTTTTCTCTTCAGCTTCTTCTGCAACCGGAGCCGCAGCAACACCAGCAACAGGTACAGCAGCCATTTCAGCCTTAATTCCATATCTCTCTTCAAATTCTTTAATGTAGTCTGCCAATTCCAACACTGTTAATTTGTCTAAATGTTTAAAAAAATCTTCCTTTTTAATTTCAGCCATTATCTTTCTCCTTCTTTTTCTTTTTTATCTTTTAAATTGTTCATTAAAACAAGTACATTTTTAAGTGGCGCATTAAGTGCCATTCCCATCTTCTTTAACGGCATTGCTATAGAAAATGCAATTTGCGACATTAATTGATCCTTAGACGGTAATTTTGAAATACTTATTATCGTATTTTTATCAACTAAATCATTTTCAAGAAAACCTGACTTAATTGTAATTTTCTTTGTCTCTTTTTCAAATTCTGCAATCACCTTAGCTAATTCGACATAACCTTTTTCGGAATAAGCAACTGCAGTAGGTCCGCTAAAAACTTCTCTTCCTATTTTTTTCTTTTCATTCTTAAAATACTGTATAGCAAATCTGTTCTTAATTACCCTGAAGTTACCATTGACTTCTCGGATTTTCCCCCTTAAAGTCTCCATTTCCGAAACATTAAGCCCACGATAATCAATTAAATAGACTCCGCTCTTACTAAAGATATCAGTCAATTCTTCAACAGATTTTTTGTTTCTCTCTATTCCTCTTATTCCTGCCATTTGGTTCTCCTTTTACTATTTCTCGAAATCGGTAATATTCATCTTTATTGAAGGGCTCATTGTTGAGCTTAAACTCAACGTCTGAACATACTTACCTTTCAAAGACACCGGTTTTGCCTTTAATACCGCATTGACAAAATCAGTAATGTTTTCAGAAATTTTTTCATTAGAAAATGATTTCTTAGCAACATTTGAATTTATTATTCCTGTTTTATCAACTTTAAACTCAACCCTTCCCTTTTTAATCTCCGTTATAGTTTCCTTCAAATTAAAGGTTACAGTACCGGCTTTAGGACTGGGCATTAAACCTTTCGGACCAAGAGCTTTTCCTATCTTACCGAGATGACGCATCATATCAGGTGTTGCCACAATAATATCATAATCAAACCAATCTTCTTTCTTTATCTTTTCAATAATCTCTTCACCACCGACAAAATCAGCACCCGCTTCTTCTGCTTCCTTCTGTTTCTCACCGGTTGCAATTACCAAAACTCTGGTGTCCTTACCTGTTCCATTAGTTAAGACAACAGTACCTCGAACCATCTGATCAGGATATTTAGGGTCAACGCCAAGTTTAAACGAAATATCAACAGACTCGTCAAACTTAGCCAACTCAAATTCTTTCATAAGACCAACCGCATCGTCTAATGCGTACGTTCTGTCTTCTATTTTAGATTTTGCCTCTTTATAGGCTTTACTTCTTCTACTACCCATTTTTAATCTCCAATCCCATACTACGTGCCGAACCAGCCACTATCTTAGATGCCATTTCAAGATCATTTGTATTTAGATCAGGAATTTTTACCTTAGCAACTTCTTCGAGCTGTTTTTTTGTTATGCGACCAACCTTGTTTTTGTTGGGCTCACCGGATCCCTTTAATATTCCAGCTGCTTTTCTTAATAAGTACGAAGCCGGAGGGGTCTTTAATGTAAGTGTAAACGTTTTATCAGGATGTACGGCTACCTCTGCCGGTACAATCATGCCGTCTTCCATTTTTGCAGTTGCCTTATTAAACTGATTAACAAACTCCATTATATTCAGCTGATGCTGACTCAATGCAGGACCAACCGGTGGTGCAGGTGTTGCTTTACCTGCCGGTAACTGCAATTTAAATGTAGTCACAATCTGTTTCTTTTTCTTTGGACTTGCCATTTTAATCTCCTATATTTTTTCAACCTGTAAAAAATTCAAATCTACGGGAGTCGGTCTCCCGAATATTGTAACAGTAACTTTTAAAATGCTCTTATCATCCTGAACAGACTCAACTATCCCGTTAAAATTAAGAAAAGGTCCGTCAATAATTTTAACAGCCTCACCTGATTCAAAGTGATATTTCGGTTTCGGTTGTTGTTCAGTTGCCTCAATATGGTTAAGAATAGTTGCCACTTCCTTCTCGGCAAGAGGCTTTGGTTTTTTGCCGGCTCCTACAAAACCTGTAACCTTTGGAGTATTCCTGATAAAATACCAGTTCTTATCGTTCATCTCCATATTTACAAGTATGTATCCAGGAAAGGATCTTTTTTTGCTTACTATCTTCTTGCCATCCTTTATTTCTACAACATTCTCTTTTGGAACAACAATTTCTTCAATTTGATCTTCAAGTTTGTACTTCTTGATTTTTTCATCAAGAGCCTTAACTACAAAATCTTCCGATCCCGAAAAAACATGAATTATATACCAGTTCTTTGCCATAATTATCCTATTCTAAATAACCTTAAAAAGCATTCATTATATTTTGTATTATAATGCCAAAAAATTTATCTACAGCAAAGAGATAAACTCCAAATATTAATGAAGAGACAATAACCGCAATAGAAGTTTTTTGAACCTCTAACTTTGTCGGCCAAGTGACTTTCTTAATCTCACTTCTAATCTCAACTAAATAATCTCTAACTCTTTTAAAAATATTTTTTTTCATATTCCTGTTTAAAACAGGTCAGGAGGGCCTCGAACCCCCGACAACCGGTTTTGGAGACCGGTGCTCTACCAATTGAGCTACTGACCTATTTTACCTCCTTATGCTCCGTATGTTTCCTACATCTTGGACAGAATTTATTGAGGAGAAGTTTATCCGTCGTATTCTGCTTATTTTTATACACGGAATAATTCTTCTCATTACATTCCTTGCATTTAAGGTTTATCTTTATTCTCTTATCACTCTTAGCCATTTTATTTCAATTATAATGATAGACTATTGTCTATTCAATAATATCGGTTACCGAACCTGCACCGATTGTTCTTCCACCCTCTCGGA
>CAYOTE010000122.1:0-7561 GCA_964406785.1 uncultured Clostridia bacterium | reverse complement strand
GCCTATATTTTTGTCCGATATAAAATTACTTATATCCTCAGGTAAGGAAACACCATCAAAGCCTATCATAAACATTTGTCCAATTTTTTCTTCCAACGACAGGTCTTTGAACATGTTATAATTCATTCTTAGAATTCTTTTTTAAAAATTCTTCTTTTTTTATGCAGTTTCGGGCTAAAGTATTTCCATTGAGCATGCACTTTCTCGTTTGTTTCTAATTCAGGATTTGATTCAGACGAGATAAATCCTTTATCCATTGCTGATTTTATTATTTCAAGAACCATCATCAAGTCAACACCTGTCCCTCTATATTTTTTTCTTACCCCCGCAAGATAAAAATCCAGTATTTTATTTGTCTTAAGTGCCTTGATTATATGAAACCATCCAAACGGAAATAATTTACCCTTTGCCTTTTGAAAGGCTTTAGACAAACTCGGAAGAGTTATCATAAATGCTATCATTTCGTTCTTTTCATTAACAAGTGCCTTTATCATGTCTTTATCAACAAAGGTAATGTATTTTTTTACATAGTATGAAATTTGTTTTTTACTTAATGGGACAGACCCGTAAATTTCTTCAAAAGTTTCATCTAAAAGTCTGAACATTTCTTCAGCTCTCGACATAAGCTGTCTCTTAGATTTAAAATTCAAAACTTTCACCTTACTTCTCTCTTTAATTCTATCTGATAATCTTAACAATTTCGGTGGAATTCCATTTTCATATGGAACCATCGTTTTAAATTCCCAGTAGTCAATCTCTTTTTTAAACCCTGCATTTTCAACAAGTTCTAAATAATAAGGATGATTATAATAGACAGAAACAGTAGCTAATTGGTCAAAGCCTTCAATTAACATTCCCTCTTTATCCAAATCGGTAAATCCATGTGGTCCAGTAATAGTTTTCATACCCAACTCTTTTGCAAATTTGAAGATCGCTTCAAAAAGAGCAGAGGATACCGCCTTGTCGTTTATTGATTCAAACCATCCGAATCTCAAATTTTTTGACTTATATTTTTCATTTGCAATTTTACTATTCAATCCTACTATTCTTCCTGCAATTTTACCGTCTTTATAAGCAACAAAGAGTTTTGTATCAGCCACCTCATAACCAGGATTTTTTTTTGAGTCAAAAGTTTCTTTCTCGATACTGACAAGTTCAGGTACCCAATATTTATTATCTTTATATATATCAAATGGTATTTTCAAAAAATCTTTCATAGTACGTTTTGAATTAACTTCTATAACTTCTATCGACATAATTACTCTCCAATATTTTTCTTATATATTCTACGTTTTTTATGCTGTCTCGGATTAAAATATTTCCATAAACCGTGTATTTTAGTATTTGTTTCCAATTCCATATTTGATTCACAATATTCAAAACCCAATTTTTTAGCCGACTTAATTATTTCTATTATCATTAATAAGTCAACTCCGGTCCCTCTATATTTTTTCTTGACTCCAGCAAGATAAAATTCAAGATGATTATAGGTTTTTAATGCCTTTAATATATGAAACCAGCCAAAAGGGAATATGCGTCCATTTGCACCTTTCAATCCACTTGTCAGGCTCGGCATACTTATCATAAAACCAACCATTTTATCGTTCTCATTATCAATTATTTTGACAAGATCTTTGTGTACATAAGGAAGATATTTATTTGTATAGTATGTTATTTGTTTCTCAGTTAAAGGCGTTGAACCGTAAATATCATTAAAGGCTTCATTTAAAAGAGTAAATAATTCTTCTCCTCTTTTTAAAAGTTCTTTCTTTGTTTTAAATTCTACAACTTTAAGATTATTTCTTTCTTTTATTCTATTTGCTATGTTTAAAAGTTTTTCAGGTACTTCATTTAATGCAGGGATTTTTGCGAAAAACTCAATATAATCAATTTCTTTTTTAAACCCAAAATTATCGATTAAACCATGATAAAATTTTTTATTATAGTTTGAGGCAACTGTTGGAGTTTCCTCAAAACCTTCTATCATCAGTCCTTCTGGATCAAGATCAGTAAACCCCAAGGGACCGGTAATAGTTAGCATGCCCTCATCTTTACCCCAAGTTTCAAGAACCGTAAATAATGCTTTTGATACTTTAAAGTCATTGATTGCTTCGAACCATCCAAATCGCAAATTTTTTGACTTATATTTTTCATTTGCAATTTCACTTATTATTCCGGCAATTCGTCCTACAATTTCATTGCCCCTATAGGCTATAAACAGTTTACTCTTTGCATTTTCGAACGCAGGATTTTTCTTAGGGTTAAATACCTCATACTCATCCATCAACAGTGGCGGAATCCAGTTATTATCATCTTTGTATAGTTTATAGGGGAATTTGATAAATATTTCTAAATCTTTTTTAGTTTTTACCTCTTTAACACTAACAGCCATTACAACTCCTTTTTCTCTATTATAAATGTGACCGGACCGTCATTTATGGACTGAATATTCATCATTGCGCCAAAAACACCCTCTTTGAGCTTAGTTTTTTTTTTCAATACACTATTAAAGGCTTTATATAGGAGTTCGGCTTCCTTAGGGCTTTTAGCATTTGAAAAGTCAGGACGTCTTCCTTTTTTAAGATTTGAAGCTAAGGTAAACTGTGATATAGATAGTATCTCTCCGTTTATATCCAATATAGATTTATCCATTTTATTATTATCATCGGGAAACATTCGTAATTGAAGAATTTTATTAGCAACAAATTCTATATCGTTTATACTGTCATTTTTTTCAATACCTACAAAAAGCAACAGACCTCTGCCAATATTGTCATATTCTTTGTTATCTACTGTAACCGACGCATTCTTTACTCTCTGTACAACTATTCTCATTTCAGTTCATCTCACTCCTTTCAAGCACGACAATCCGATTCCTTATCCAATTAATATGCTTGAAATTCTTTTTATTCCCACCATACTTAATAAAAACATTATAATAGTATAATGCCAATTCATAATTCCTTATATTATCATAACTTAAGCCAATATAATAGTATGATGCTATTTTTTTTCTATCTAATTTAAGAATATTCTTAAAAACCCATATTGATTCCTTATATTCTTTTAAATGGAATAAACATAAAGCCTTAAATGATAGGATATCAATATCTATATTGTTGCTCTTTGGAATTGAGTTAAACACTGAAAGTGCCTCAGAATAATTTTTTTCCCTAAACAGTAAAATACCTAAAATTTTATTAAAAAAAGCATCATTCTTATAATACTTTAACGCATCAATTATATAGGCTTTTAGTAGTATTATATTATCACTCCTTTTATAGCACTTATATAAATAAATATATAAAATTTTGTTTTTTTTTATGCGTAAAGCTTGCCGAAAATACATTGCTGCATTGAGATAACTTTTTCCGCTATAAGCTTTTTGCCCTTTATATTTCAGTATTTCAAATTTTGATTTTTTTTTAGTTTTTTTGTTTACTCTTTCTTTAACAAATTGATTAAGAACTATTTTATTATAATTGGCTTTTTTAAACTTTTTTTTTCTTATTTCAATATTAACGATTTCTTTTTTTTTATTAACAGGTAAAGCCGAAGTGCTTTTGTTTCTGTTGCTGTTTACAGTACCCTCCATTTTAGTTTTAGAAATTATGCTATTAATTATATTTTTTTTTATTTTAGAAGACCTTTTTGGTATATTTACCTTAATAGTTTTACTTCTATTTCTTCTCTTAGTTTCATTTAACATAAAACTTGCTATTATTGAAGCAACTATTATTAAAATTAAAAATGAGCCTAAAATGACATATCTTTTTTTATTTGGTTGTATTATTGCTTGATTCCCAAATTGACTGTCAAGTATATTATCAGAATTTGATTCACTTATCTTATTACGCTCATCCTGTACCTTTTTAAGTGCATCTTGTATTAAGCTCACAAGTCATCCTCCAATTAAAGTTTATCATCAATGCTTTCAATACTCTTAGTTTTCATTTTTTTTATTTTTTCAATTTTTTTGTGCTTTTCCCCGAAGAGACTTTCTCTTGCTCTTTTTACAATTCGCCAATCTATGGTATTTCTTTCGGCAACAAAACCGGCTATCAAAGCTCTATTTGCTATCATATTAATAAGTCTCGGTACACCTTTTGAAAAATTATAAATTTCTTTTACGGCTAATCTTGAAAATTTAATGTCCTTTTTCGGCTTAGCCTTCATTATTCTATAGTTAAGATAGTCTTTAATCTCATTTTTTTTTAAAGGATTTAGATAAAAACGCACCGTAATGCGCTGATTTAACTGTCTAAGCTCTTGTAAGTTTAATTTCTGAATTAATTCTTCCTGCCCCATTAATAATATTTGTAATAATTTTTCTTTTTCGGTTTCAATATTTGACAGTATTCTAAGTTGTTCCAATGTCTCAGATGATAGATTTTGAGCCTCATCAATTATAATTAGAGCAGTTTTACCCTTAATTGACACTTCATTTAATAAAAACTCATTGAGTTGATTAATAAGTTCACTTTTACTATTACCTTCAGGAATTATACTAAGATCCCAAAGTATGTTTTTTAAAAGTTCAATAAAATCTTGAAAAGGATTTAAAATAAGAGAGTGAACTATTGAATCGTCTAATTTATTTACAAGAACTCTTGAAAGAGTTGTCTTTCCTGTTCCAATACCACCGGCTAATAATAGAAATCCTTCCCCCTCGGATATACCGAATATTAAATGTTCAAGTGCGTCTATATGATCTCTGGAAAAGTAGAAAAATAACGGGTCAGGAGTCAGCGAAAAAGGTTTTTCAGAAAAGCCATAATATTTCTTTATCATTTCTTTATCATTTTTTTATCATTTTTTTATCATTTCTTTATCATTTCTTTATCATTTCTTTGTCATTTCTTTGTTGTGTTTTTGTTATTTATCATCCCTGTTTTATATTGATAAAACTCTCCTCTCATCCCGCTCTTAGTACCGCTGACATCACCTAAATGAAGAGGAATAGAGGCTCTTCTTATTCTCTCAATTTCATTATCGGTCAATTCATCGCCTATCTTGCCTGAAACGATATGAGGCGTTATCAAAATAACAAGCTCGGTTTTATCAATTGTTTGTTCGGTACGTCTAAACAAATTTCCTATTATGGGTAACTTATATAAAAACGGAACACCCTTTATTACTTCATTTTTTCTCTCTTTAATTATTCCGGCAATTACAAGAGTTTGTCCATCTTTTATCTTTGCAATAGTATCAATACTTCTCCTATCTATAACCGGTTGCATTGATGTTGCACCTGCTACAGAGAACTGTTTAACCTCTAAAAGCTCGGATATATCTGGATTAATACTTAAAATTATCTCGCCATTATCACCTATTTGAGGTATGATATCCATCACTATACCTATGGGAACGACTTGTACATTAATTGTTGGTGCGGTAACATTACCACTAACGCCTTGAGATACCTGTGTTTCAAGACTAAAATAAACTTCCTCTCTGACAACACGAATAACTGCCTTCTCGTTATTAAGTGTAGAAACTCTTGGGCTTGCCAACACCTTTAAATTACCCTGTTTTGAAATCGCATCTATAACGAAATCAACAATATTATTAGAAATGGCAAATTGAAATGCACCTGCTGTTCCCGATTGCATACCCTGATCGGATATAACACCCGGAGTAAAACTCAAAGTCTGTGATGGTAGCGTTCTCTTACCGCTTAAAGTCCCATAATGTTTATTTCTATTTATTAAGCTACCCCAATCTATTCCCATTTGATAACCCTTGTTTAAATTAACCTCCATTATTTTTGCTTCAATCCATACCTGTCTCTGTGCCGAACCTTCAAATTTTTCGATAAACTTTGCTACCTTATTTATGTCATTCTTAAAGGATTTCATCATAACAATGCCGGTCTCGGGACTAACTATTAATATTTTGCCTGAATTATCAGAAAACGCAAAGGAGGTCGGTACTTCTGCATCACCACCACTTATTGTTTTTGTTGAAGCATTAGCATTCTCAAGAGTTCCAAATACCAAAACTTTCAAACTCTCTATAAATGTATGCCATATCGTGTTTTTATAATCAACCTTTATTTCATTTGTACTTTGATTGCCTGAACCTCCGCTACTTGAACCTCCTGAGCTACCATTATTCGAACCGCTTGAACTTGAACCACTTGAACTTCCAGAGCTACCATTGCTTCCTCCTGATCTTGTAGAAAAAGCTACCTGCCTTGAGCCGGTTCTTCCTGCCGAAAGATAATTAAATTTAAAGTATCTTGTTAATAAGGGCTCTTTATATATGTGAATATTTTTCCCCTTCCATTCATACTTGAGTTTTAAAGGGGGCAGAATATAGTTTAAAACTTCTTTTAATGTTGCATTTTTTAAATCCATAACAGGTATTGTTCCAGATATGCCGGCATCAACAATTAATCCTATTTCTGTATTCTTTACAAGAGCTAAAAGAATACTTTGTATATCACTACTCTTGAGACTAAGATTATATGTCTTTTGCTCGGCAAATGAAACAATCTTTATTTTTTCTCCGGTATTAAAAACATCAGGAAGTGTTGGAAGTGTACTTTTTATTATATCATCTTTTGGTGGCAGTGGAGATACAACAGGTTTGATTGACTTAAGCTGTTTTTGGGGAATTGTATTTAATTTTCCCCTGTTGTTTCCCGAACAACCTGTTAAAAAAGTTAATAATATAAGAAAAATAAAAAATGTATAAATTTTGTTTTTCACAACTTACCCCCGTTTTTTATCCAGCCTTCATATGGTTGTTGATTTACTGTAAGTATAATTGTCTCTTTGTTGAACTTTAATAAAACTCTGTATTTTTCAATCTTTTCAATTACTGCATTATCCACAATTTCTCCGCTTCTGTACAGTTGGTCATTTATGATTGCGATAACTATTTTATTTTTAATAATTTCGATAATACCACTAAGAATTAAGACAGGCTTTTCTTTATCAACCTTGGTATTTAATGCTTCTTTTTCCTTTTCTTTATAACCAAAAATATTATTACCCATATTAGCATTTAATTCAACTTTTGATTGATCAACATAAGGTTCAATCCGCTTTAATAATTGCTGCGAATATAAGTCTATAAGCATACCGCTATAAGCCTCTTGTGAATTCATATTCAATGGATCTTGTACATCCTTTTCAGTAAAAGTAGATATTAAGGGTGAAGACGTGCCATTGTTAGATACGTTTGCTTTTACAATTTGTTTATTTTGAATATTCTTTTTTATTTTATTATCATCCTTTCTTAAAAATATTTGATAAAAAACCACAATTACAGCAATAATTGATAACACTACAGCAAGTATTTTATTATTCATTTTGCTGTTCCTTTGTCCTATTGTCTATATAAAATATTTTGAGTGCCAATTTGAATCGATTTGTAATCTTAAGTTCTTTGATTGATACATAATTATTACACCATGTAATATGATTAATAAAGTTTAATGTATCTTTTAACGCACCGTTAAAACTAATGTTTATCGTTTTATTTTTTAGATTTGGTATCAGTTGCACTAAGGGATTATTTATTTTATTCTCTTCATTACCGTATGTATTCCTAT
>CAYOTE010000121.1:0-7601 GCA_964406785.1 uncultured Clostridia bacterium | reverse complement strand
AAACTTTCCTAATTCGTATGAATTTAGCAAGTTAACTTGCCTAATTTGTATAAATTTGGCAAGTTTGCTTGACAAAGAGTTATGCTTTTGGTATCTTAAACTTATGATGAACTGGTATAATAGGTATTATGAGTATGAAGATAATTTATTGGATAATTTAAAAAAGAGTAGGGTTTTAATTATATATGGTCCAAGAAGAGTGGGAAAAACTTCTCTGATAAAAAAGGCAATGAAGAAATATAAGGGTAAGTATTTTTTTGGAGCAGGAGAAGATTTGCCTTTAAAAGAAGTTTTGGGTTCATCTGATATTCAAAGGATAAAAAGCAGTTTTTCAGGTTATGATTTGATAATAATAGATGAGGCACAGGAAATTAAAAACATTGGAACGGGCTTAAAAATCATAGTCGATCATCTTCCCGATGTTAAAGTTATTGCAAGCGGTTCATCATCTTTTAAATTATTGTCGGAAATTGGAGAGCCTCTTACGGGAAGGGGCAAAACACTCTTTGTTTATCCATTGTCGATAATTGAAATAAAGGAACAATTCGGTGGAATGGAAGTATTAAAACAACTTGAAAATTATCTCATTTACGGAACTTATCCTGAAACTCTGATTTTAAAAAATATTTCGGAAAAATCCGAATATCTTATCAATCTTAGAAATTCTTATCTTTTTAAGGATATATTTGAGTTAGAAAATATAAGAAATTCGGACAAAATTTCAGACCTTTTGAGACTATTGGCATTTCAAATAGGCAAGGAAGTATCTTTAAATGAACTTTCCAAAAATTTAGGAATTGCAAAACAAACCGTTGCGAAATATTTGGATTTATTGGAAAAAAATTTTATTATTAAGAAGGTAAGGGGCTTTTCACGTAATTTAAGAAAAGAGATAGCAAAATCGTCAAGATATTATTTTATTGATAACGGTATTAGAAATTCGATAATATCCAATTTTAACAGTATAGAGAACAGAGATGATATAGGTATGTTATGGGAAAATTTTCTTTTTACCGAGAGAATGAAAAAACTTCACTACAAAAAGCTCTTTTCAAATGTTTATTTTTGGCGAACTCATGATAAAAAAGAAATTGATCTTGTTGAAGAAAGAGACGGCAAGCTATTTGGATTTGAATTCAAATGGGGTGATAAGAAGAAAAAACTACCGTCAATTTGGTTTGAAACATATGAGAACAGTTCACTGGAGATTATAACTAAGAAAAACTTCCTTGAATTTTTAACAGATTGAGCTTGTTTATATTTATCTGAATTCACATTGTTTTACACTTGTTAATAAGTCTTTTGTAATTATTTGAAGTTCGCTATCCTTATACGTTGTCTCTTTTTTGTACTTTTCGTCAAGAACTGTTTCGGGGTTGAATTTTTGCAAATAATATCTCTTTGCACCCTGTATAAGACTACCGCATTTCATTATATCCTCTTCGCTTAATAAGGAACGAACCAAGGTTGTCCTAAACTCATATTCAATACCTGACTCCTTAATTAATTCGACACTTCTCTCTATTTTTGCCACATCAATTGTCCTATTTGCTATCTTATCGTATTTATCCAAGGGACCCTTAATATCCATGGCAATATAATTTAATAAATTTTGTCTTAATAAATCATCTAATACATCGGGCTCATATCCATTGGTATCCAATTTAATCAAAAACCCCATATCTTTAACCCTTCGTATAATTTCTATTAGATTCTTTTGTATGGTTGGCTCTCCTCCCGAAAAGACAACCCCATCCAATTTTGAAATTCTTTGTTCTAAAAAACTATAAATACCTTCCAAAGACAAAGATTTGTTTTTATCATCTAATAGCCAACTATTATGGCAATAAGGACAACTAAAATTGCACCCTTTAAAAAATATTACAGCAGATATATATCCCGGATAGTCAATAAACGAACTTTGTCTTATTGCCGCTATATTCATTATTATGTTCATTGTTTATTAGATGCCTCGTTTTTAGCAAAATTAATTATTTTTATTTCGTCTCTATCAATCATATAAGTCTTTCGCATCTTAAATTCTTCGGTTTTTCCGACATTCCACTGAGCAACCGGTCGAATATAGCCGACAACTCTTGAATAAACTTCACACTCCTCATTGCATTGAGGACATATTTTAACTTCGCCTGAGATGAAACCGTGATTAGGACAGACACTAAAGGTCGGCGTTATAGTAAAATAAGGAAGACGATAATTATTACATATCTTTCGTACTAAATTTTTTACACTATCCTTGTGCAAATTTTTTTCACCGCAGAATATGTGTAAAACCGTGCCTCCGGTGTATTTCTCTTGCAAACCGTCTTGTAAATCCAAAACTTCAAAAACGTCTTCGGAAAAATTTACAGGTAAGTGACTTGAATTTGTGTAAAAAGGCGTTTTCCCGTTCTTATAGTCTTCTTCGTTTGCACAAATAATTCCCGGGAATTGTTTTTTATCGGCTTTAGCTAACCTGTATGCAGTCCCTTCTGCCGGAGTTGCCTCTAAGTTATAGTTATTCCCAGTCTCTTCTTGGAATTTCATAAGTATATCTCTCATATAGTCCATCGTTTGTTTTGCAAAGGCTATACCTTCTTCCGAGCCTATATTATCGCCTAACAAATTTATAAGTCCTTCATTCATACCCAAGATGCCTATAGTAGAGAAATGATTCTCCCAATATTTCCCGTAATTTTCTTTAATTTTCCTCAAATAAAAAGATGTGTATGGATATAAATTACCGGATGTTAATCTTTCTAAAATTTTTCGTTTTATTTCCAAGCTGTTTTTAGCGGTTTCCATTAATTTTTCAATTCTGTTTAAAAAGTCTTTTTTATTCTTTGCAAGATAGCCAATGCGAGGTAAGTTTAGAGTTACAACGCCTATTGAACCTGTTAAGGGATTCGCCCCAAATAATCCACCACCTCTATTTTCCAATTTCCTCGTATCCAATCGTAACCTACAGCACATGGATCTTGCATCTTCGGGGTCAAGATCGGAATTAATAAAATTTGAAAAATATGGTATACCATACTTAGCTGTTGATTCCCATAATATATCTAAGTCAGGATTATCCCAATCAAAATCCTTTGTTATATTATAGGTTGGAATAGGGAAGGTAAACACTCGCCCCTTTGCATCACCCTCTTTCATTATTTCAAGGAAAGCCCTGTTTAACATATTCATCTCTTTTTGAAATTCCGAGTATGTTTGTTCTTGTGTTTTTCCTCCGATAACAACACGAACATCCTTTAATAATGGAGAAACTATGAGATCCATAGTGATATTGGTAAACGGACTTTGAAATCCGACTCTTGTCGGAATATTAATATTAAAAATAAATTCCTGCATTGCCTGTTTAACCTCATCATAGGTTAAATTATCATACTTAATGAAGGGAGCAAGTAGCGTATCAAAATTTGAAAAGGCCTGTGCACCGGCAGCTTCTCCCTGTAAGGTATAAAAGAAATTCACTATCTGCCCAAGAGCTGTTTTAAAATGTTTGGGAGGAGCACTTTCAACCTTACCGGCAACTCCTTTAAAACCAACTAAGAGCAAATCTTGTAAATCCCAACCAACGCAATATACTGAAATAATGTTCAAATCATGTATGTGAAAATCTCCATTCTCGTGAGCCACTCTAATCTCTTTTGAGTATATTTTATTTAACCAATAAGACTTACTTATCTCAGAAGAAAGATAATTGTTTAAGCCCTGTAAAGAAAATGACATATTGCTATTTTCCTTTACCTGCCAATCAAGCTTTTCTAAGTACTGATCTACCATATCTACATTCGCCTTTGATACCATAGCTCTAATGTTTGCATGTTGCTCTCTATAAATAATGTATGCTTTTGCTGTTTTCTTAAAATGCGAATTAAGAAGAACATCTTCAACAATATCTTGTATTTGTTCAACGGAAGGAATATTATTGTCAATAAATTGTTCTGCGATACTTAATACTCTGAGGGTTAGAGCTTCTGCATCTTTTTTATCATACTCTTTGGTAACTTTCCCAGCCTTGTATAAAGCTTCAATGATTTTTGACACTTCAAACTTTACTTCTTGCCCGTCTCTTTTCTTAATTTTTTTAAACATAATGCCTCCTTAAGTTATAATGACATATTACTTTTATTTAAGAAGAAAAGAATAGAAGAATTGTTTTGTTAATTCTAACTATTTTCTCCCTGCCACCCGCAGAAACAAAAATAATATTAGAGCAAAACAGGTCTTCCGACTTCCGGCAATATTTAATACCTTCCCATCCTACGGACAGTGGCACCTTTTAAAGGCTTTATCAGGATATCCTGAACCGGTCACGGCAGCGGGGGCTGTGGGGTTATTATGCGATTATCCCTCTTCCCTTGAATTATGCTCTTAAAACATAGTTTAATTCTTAATTATCAATTTGTCAATGAATTAAATTTAAAAAAATTAAAAAAATTAGCTCTGAAATTTTCGCCAAGATTGTAGTGAAATACTTAAAAGCGTTTATTATAATAAGTTAAGAGATGGAATTCTTAGGCATAATAAATAATTATAAGAAAAATAAAAACAATTATTGTTATCCCGACAAATAAGATGTAAAATAATATAAAAAAGGAGGTAGTGGTGATAAACGAGAATATGCGAAATAAACAATTCGGAACGACCAAGGCTTTTACCCATGATAATTATCTTGTACGAAGGAAGATATTTAAACTCTTTGGTGCCGCATTTCATATTTACGATTCAAAAGGTAGTGTTGTATTTTATTCAAATATGAAAGCATTCAAATTAAAGGAAGATATACGACTTTACACGGGTGAAGATATGCATACGGAACTTTTAAGAATTCAAGCTCGACAAATTATAGATTTTTCTGCCGCATATGATGTTATTGATTCTGTTACCAATGAAAAGGTAGGTGTGTTAAAAAGAAAGGGTATTAAGTCTATTTTGAAAGATGAGTGGATAATAATGGATGCAGATGACGTAGAAATAGGCTCCATTAAAGAAGACAGTACATTGCTTGCATTAGTTCGTCGTTTTTTGGCAAATTTGGTTCCTCAAAAATACTATGGAGAGTTGAGAGGTGAACAGGTCTGTGTTTTTAAACAAAATTTCAATCCTTTTGTTATGAAAATAAATCTTGATTTTGCAATGGATAAAAAGAAATTACTCGATAGAAGACTTGGTATTGCCGTTGCAGTTCTATTATGTGCAATAGAGGGGAAACAGTGATAAATTATGGGAGAATTGTTAAATTATATAAATAGCAATAAAGTCGGCAAAGGACGTTTGGAGGGTGAGATAAGTGATGAGCGTAACCAAAAACTGCCGACAAGAAATGCCTATGTTCTGTTAAAAAAGTATTCTAAAGATTTTTTTACCGAAGGTTCTCAACCGAGAATGATTGCTTTATCAGGCTTACGTGGTGTTGGAAAAACAACATTAATGTGGCAAACGGCAGATTATATTTATAAAAACCACACAAAAAAAATATTTTTCATAAGCGTAGATGATTTAAACAGATTAAATGCCACATTATACGATGTAATTAATGTTTTGGAAAAAGACATATTTCATTGTTCTTTGAATGAACTGGACAGCAGAGTGATGATAATGATTGATGAAGTTCATGAAGCGAAAGAGTGGCAAAAAGATATAAAAATACTTTATGAGAGGGGTAAAAAACTGTTTGTTTTAACAACCGGTAGCTCGGCGTTATTACTACATAGTAGTTCCGATTTGGCTTCTCGGTGGACATTTATGAAGATATTTCCCTTTAAATTTCCTGAATTTATACTTGGTAAGTCTTGGCTAAACAATCCGGCTAATATACAATTCCCGATAAAAGGACTATCCGGAAAGTTAAAAAAAATCTTTTTTTATTCATCCGATTACAGAGAGATAAGGGACGCAATTAATCTTTTAAAAGAAGAGATTATTGATTATTTAACAGGTTCGGAAAAAATCATCGGTGAATCGATTAATTCTCTTATTGATGAATATATAAGTTATCATAACATAGCCCGTTTTTTACCTTTGGCAAATAAAACACTTATTATAGAAAGAGTTCTTTCTCTATTTGAGAGGATTTTACTAAAAGATATTCCGCAAATTAATACAGACTTTTTTGAGATTTATAATAGAATTCTATTCAGACTTGCATTAAGCGATGAGATAAACTTTCATTCTTTGTCAAAAGATTTTAAAATAAAAGAAACGGATATTGAAAAAATCATTACGACATTGAATAATGCTGAAATTTTAAATGTTTTTCTGCCTCATGGAGGCATTCGTACCCGAACCGGAGGTAATAAAAAAGCATTTTTTATGTCACCGTCATTAAGACGATCCTTATATGCCCGAATTTACGGGGATAAACTAAAAGAAGATTTAAGAGCAAAACTTTACGAAGATATTTTTGCAATGTATCTAAAGAAAAATCTTTCCGAAGGTATGGTCTCATACGGATTCGGTAAAAAGAAAAACCCGGATTTTATTATTGAAACAATGGACTCTCCGGTACTTATGGAAATTGGAATAAATAAAACTAATACGATGCAAATTAAATCATATCCAAATTACAGATATGGAATAATAATAAATTCAAAAATAAATCAAATGAAGTTTGATAATTCAAACAGGATAATATTTATTCCATTAAGTTGGGCATTGTTATTATAAAGGTACTGGGAAAGATAATAGTTAAATAAAATAAAGTAGAAAAATGAAAAATAAAATGTTAAATTTATTGAAAATTTTTATTGGGTTGTATTTGGCTTTATGCGGATTATTATATTTTTTTCAGGAAAAAGTGCTCTTTTTCCCACAAAAATTAGATGCAAATTATCAGTTTGAATTCGGGAAAGAAAAATTTGAAGAATTATTTATTAAGTCAACAGACGGTAAACTATTAAACGGATTATTATTTAAGTCGGATAAAACGAAAGGACTTGTTTTTTATTTACATGGAAATGCAGGCTCGTTGAGTAAGTGGGGAAAAGTTGCTAAAACTTATACAAACTTAAACTATGATATATTTATTTTAGATTATAGAAGTTACGGTAAAAGTGAAGGCTCTATAAAAAGCCAAGAACAATTATTTAAAGATAATCAAATCGTCTATAACCAATTAAAGAAAAGGTATGATGAAAAAAATATAATTATTATCGGTTATTCAATCGGAACAGGTATGGCTGCAAAATTGGCTTCGGAAAATAAGCCGAAATATTTGATTTTAGAGGCACCTTATTATAGTTTAACAGATGTAATGCAATATAGATTTCCATTTATACCTGCATTTATTCTAAGATATAAATTAGCCACGAACGAGTATTTAAAAAATTGTAAAATGCCAATTACTGTTTTTCACGGGAATATTGATAAAATCATTTATTACGGTTCTTCGTTGAAACTAAAGGAAGAATTTAAATCAAAAATAAAATTAATAACTTTAGATAAACAGGGACATAACGGAATAACAGACAATCCCGAATATAAAAAAGAATTAAAAAAAATATTGAAAAAAAAGGGGGGAGAAAGAAAGTAAATGGCAATAGTCTTTTATATAAAGGGTTTTAAAAGTTTTACCTTAAAAACTTTTGGAAATACTT
>CAYOTE010000120.1:0-7730 GCA_964406785.1 uncultured Clostridia bacterium | reverse complement strand
TTTCTATATGCTTTGTTTTGGAATGACAAATTGTAACTGTGGCATTTTTATTTGTAAGCATAGCTGCAATAGGTTTGCCAACTATAAAACTACGACCTAAAACAACTGCATTCTTCCCTTCAACATCAATATTATAATAATCGAGGATTTTTATTATTCCCGACGGTGTACATGGATATATATCTGTACTGTTCAAAATAATATTCCCTATACTTTGCGGGAGAAAAGCATCAACATCTTTTTTCGGTGACAGATGATTTAAAATACGCCAGGTATTAAACTTTTTGGGAAGCGGTAATTGAACAAGTACTCCGTTTACATCGTTATCATTATTTAATTTAATTATTTCTTCTATAATCTCGTCTTCCGAAACATTCTCACTTAAATGTTTAATTTCTGAATTTAAACCGATTTTCTTTGCAAGTTTGTCCTTCGAACTCACATATACTTGAGACGCTGCATCTTCACCGACAATCAAGACCGTTAGTCCCGGAACTTTTCCGGTTTTTTCAGACAATTCTACAACCTCTGCTTTTATATCTTCTACAATGTTTTCAGCAACTAACTTACCGTCAAGTATATTTGTCATGCACATAATCAATCCAATAAATGTGTAACTAAACCACTTCTTAATTTAGGTTCAAACCAGGTTGATTTGGGAGGCATTATCTTGCCCGAATCAGCCACCGCAAAGAGTTGATCGATTGTTGTTGGAAACATTGAAAAAGCAACAATAAATTTACCATTATCCACCAATTTTTCTAATTCTTTTGTTCCTCTTATCCCGCCGATAAAATCTATCCTATTGTCAGTTCTCGGGTCTTCAATTCCAAGAATAGGTTTTAATAAATTATTCTGTAAAATAGCAACGTCCAGAGACTCCACTGAATCATTATCATCAAAACTGCCTGATTTAGGTTGCAATTTATACCATTGCTTATCTATATACATACGAAAGCATTGGGTACTTTCAGGCTCTTTTGTATCTGTTTCCGTAATAGTAAAATACTCCTTTATCTTAGTGAAAAATTCATTCTTATCATTTCCTCTCAAATCTTTAACAACCCTATTATAGGGGAGAATTTTCATTTGATTATGAGGAAAAATTACAGAAAGAAAAAAATTATAATCTTCGTCTCCCGTATGATTATTATTAGCTTTTTCACGTTCAATTTTTATCTTTGTTGCCGAAGCCGATCTATGATGACCGTCAGCAACATATAAATAATCAATTTTTGCAAAATTATCTTTAATATCATTTATTAAATCAGTATCGGAAATAACATAAAAAATATGTCTCACCTTATCATCGGTAGTAAAATCGTATTCAGGCACCTGTTCCATCACTTTACTAAAAATAGCATCAATTTCATCTTTTTGTCTAAAAGTTAAAAATACCGGTCCCGTATTTGCATTTAGAGATTTGATATGATTCATTCTATCTTTTTCTTTTGCCTCTCTTGTTAACTCGTGCTTCTTAATAATATCATCCTGATAATCTTGAGCAGAGGCACCCGCAACCAAACCAACTTGAATATGTTCACCCCATATCTGTTTATAAAGATAAAAGTTTTTCGTCTCGTCCTGAATTAAAACTTTATCATTAATAAAGGAGGCAAAATTACTTTTTGCCTTATCGTAAACTTCTTTTGAATACAAATCTACATCCTTTGCGAGATCTACCTCGGGTTTTACTATTCGTAAAAATGAATACGGGTTGTCCTTTACAAGCACTGTAGCTTCTTCCGAATTTAATACATCGTAAGGATGTGAAGCAACCTTATCTGCAATTTTTTTATTTGGTCTTATACCTTTAAACGGTTCTATCCTTGCCATTTTGCCTCCAAAAAACATATTTTCTATTTAACTTTCATAAATAATTATTATAACAATTAAATTATAACTGCGTCAAGAAATTTCAAGGTAAAAATTCAGGTTATATAAAAAAACGTGAAATAAAATGCATAGTTTATACTTACTTGATTTTATGGTAGAATAAGTCTTCTTATGGATGCGCCCGTAGCTCAATGGATAGAGCGTTAGACTTCGAATCTATGCGTTGGGAGTTCGAATCTCTCCGGGCGTGTTTATTTTCCTATAGTTTTGCTTAATTTGTCTATAAAATCTATAGCTTTGTCGCTATCTGTTCCCACACCCTGCCAAATAGGAGATTTTCCTCCACCCTTACAGTTTAAAGGAATAAGAATGTTTTTTCTTACTTCATTAAAATCAACATTTATATCTTCTGAACATCCTATTGACCAATTAAATATTCCATTATTTTTGTTGATAAAACAAATAATTATATTTTTCTCATTTATCATACTTTTAAGAAGTTGAAATATAAATTCACCGTCTTCGTTATTCCATATTCTTGAAATAAATCTTTCGGGTTTGTCGGGTTGTCTATTTAGCAATAAATCTTTTTTGTAAAAGCAAACAAGTCCTTTTCTTAACTTGTTCCTCTGTGATTTAACATCTGAAATTTCGATATTTAACTGCTCTATTTTATTTTCTATATTATTTTCATCTGAATTAAGAACATTTCTCAACCTGTTAATTAGCTGTGTTTTTTTCTCATAATCTTGATAAGCACGATTACCTATTTTCCAATACGTTCTAATGTTTCCCCTTATCTTTTCGCTTTTAAAAAACTTAACCAATTTAACGTCTCTTGTGTTTTCAAGATGTACACCGCCACAAGCGACACAATCATAATTTTCTATATTAACCAGCCTTATATTTCCCTTTAATTTACTTGGTCTTCTTAATTGAAACTTATTTATATCGGAATCATTTGTTTGAATATATCTTATTGGAAGATTTTTTAAAATACTACTATTAACAAGTTCTTCAACCTGCCTGACTTCTGTCTCAGAAACAGCATTTGTTGACAATTCAACGCTTGTATATTCCGAAGACATATGTACCGAGACTGTACCGTACTTAAAAATACTTTCAAAAGTAGCTGAAATCATATGTTGCCCTGTATGTTGTTGCATATAATCAAAACGGTGTTCCCAATTTATTTTGCCCCTAACAAATTCAGATTTAAGTTCATTGGAGAGATAATGATATATTCTTCCTTTTTTTTTTAACACATTATTAACTTCAATGTCATTGAGATAGCCTTTATCGGCAGGTTGTCCACCACCTTCAGGATAAAAAAGTGTTCTGTCAAGAACGATGAGCCATTCGTTATTTTCTTTTTTTTGTTCTAATATTTTAGCTTCAAACTCTGTATCTCTAAAATTATTATAATACAATTTTTCAGTCATCGGATTTTCTCCTATTTTTAATAAATGTAACTCAGATACAGATAAAAAAAAGGGCAACATTTAAGTTGCCCTCTAATTTTGTTATGTTACTTTTTCTTTTTATAAGATTTTTTTGCAGAAGAGCTTGTACTATTACTACTTCTACTGGAAGTAGCCTTATAGGGTATTGGCTTAGAATAGGCTTTATAAACTCTTAAAGGTGAACGTGATTTGGATTTATAGCTTGATGAACTTTTATATGACGGTCTTCTATAGGTATTTGAGTTATAATTTCTATTTTTATGCGTTGGCTTAGAATAAGATTTATAAGTTCTTAAAGGCGAACGTGATTTAGATTTATATCTTGATGAATTTTTATATGATTGATTTCTATAGGATTTTGATTTGTAATTATACTTTTTAGCAGTATCAACCAAAGACCTGCGATATTTTTTTGAAGAATATCCATAACTTTTTTTCGATTTATATTTTGAGTTGTACGAAGGGCTGTTATAACCGTTGGATTTATAATTGTTACGTTTGTATGAATTAGATTTATATGGCTTATAACCATATCTACTATTTGAACTTCTCGAATTATATTCATAGGATAGTTTCTCCTTTTTTTTTGTTTTTTTAAAACTATTATAGTTTTTATAAGTTGTTTTCGGTTTGGAATATCGCCTATTTTCGGAACTCTTATACTTATAACTTGTTTTAGGATTTGAATACCTCATATCCTTAGAACTCTTATACTTATAGTTTGTTATACCTGATTTAAGAGAATGTTTTCTGTACGAAGTTTTACCATTGTATCTTTTATTCATATTATGCTTAAGACCGGATGAAGATTTATAAGAGGGGGCAACGCTTCTTATTGTACGTCTTGAAGAATATTTGAAAACCGAATTTTTCAACGAACTCTTTCTTCTCAATGTGCGTGAATATCTTTTGTTTATTCTTTTATAAACGGAATTTCTTGCTGACGTGCCGTATCTTTTATAAGAAACAACTCCGTTTCTCTTATAGGCAACTCTTCTTCCTTTTGCATTAATAACCGATACAGTTCTAATGACAGGACTTGTTCTTGGTGCAATACCTCTATACTTTATATTTCTCTTTGTAATTCTCGACAAAGCTCCTCTTCCCAGTAAAACACGATTAATTCTCGGAGCCATTAGTTGGTTTTTTCTTATAACAATCATAGACCTGCTATTCCATGGGATTCCCGTTCTATATCTATAATTTCTATTCCATCTTCCATTTAAAACAACAACAGGAGTGTTATAATAGCTCAACGGACACCAACCCCAATGAGAATTATCTCCATACCAAGAAACCCATGCAGGCGACCATTTATATCCGGGGAGCCAGTACCAACCGTAGGAACCGCTCCACTGCCATCTTCCGTAATGATGAGTATAATGACCCCATGAATCATATGAATTCCATACATATCCATATGTAGGGTTCCATACCCATCTTCCGTTTGAATATGGTCTCCAAGACCTACCAACATTATTAGGAGTCCATACATAAGTGCTGTAAGACCGGTTATATTGCCATCTTCCCGACCTTGTTAATTCATGTTCCTGTTCCTCATATCCTCGGTTCAAATATCTTGACGAACTGTATCTTGAATGTTCGTATGAATTTGTTCTTGTTTTATTCCATTGATCAAAATCATCTTTATCAGATGAATAAAAGTAAAAAGGACGTTCTAAAATCCTGCCCTCTCTCATAACAACTTTTTGATTTTCTCTTATATTTCTTGAATAATCGTTACCGGCAACTTCTGCAAGACCGTCATATACATAAACTTCTGTTTGTCCATTTTCTCTTGCATTTATGCGATATAATCCTCGTCTAAGTATAAAGAGTCCGCAATCCTCGGTTTGAATGACAATATCTCTTTCATCATCAATGTTTGAAATATCAAGATAAATTCCACCTTTTCGCAACTGCAATGTAGTTCTGGTTCTTCTTAATGCAGGAACCTTTGTAAATTTAATTTCCGTATCATAATCCAATCTCAGATAATTAAGTTTTCCAAGATAGATTTCCATGCGACCATCTGTTGTACCGGCAGAATCACCTTCGAAAATTGATAAGTTGACAGTTGCTTCCTCAACGCCTTCATTATAATCTCGATTTACAAATGCTTCGCCACGTACATATTTTACCCTGATAACCTTAGCATTATCGTAATACTTTGCAGAATAATCACCTTCATCACCATAATCTCTCTCATATCTTGAATAAGCTGGATACGAGAGTAAGATTATCATTAACAGACCCAAAGCTATAATAAATTGTTTTTTCATATTTACCTCCTAATAATACGTAGCAATATAAATGCCAAAAATATTATCGAATAATGTCCTTAAATTACTACACTAATGCAATTTTTTAGACAGCCATTACCTTTTTAGCTAAATTATCATACTCTTTGCTCGTTTCATGTTCCCTATTTCTAAGGTAAAAAGGTACGCCATCCTTATCTTTATTGCCTATTCCAGGAATAAAAGGAAATGTTGATATAGTTTCATATTTAAAACCTGAAAAATCATTATCATCACTCCTTGGGAATAATTCAATCTTTGTTTGTGAATCGGGGCAGGTAATGTATTTCATATTTTCCACTATTCCCAGAATTTTATTGTTAGTTGTTTCAAACATATTTATCATTTTTACAACATCCGCAATTGCAGCCTCTTGAGGGGTTGTTACAATAACAGCACCCGTTAAATTAAGTTTTTGTATAATAGAAAGAGGCACATCGCCCGTGCCCGGAGGTAAATCAATTATCAAATAATCAAGCTCTCCCCATGCAACATCTCCGAGAAACTGCTCTATTAATTTATTGGCAAGAGGTCCACGCCAAATTAAAGCTTTATTCTCCTCTGTAATAAAACCAACAGACATTATTTCCAGTCCATGTTTTTTGATAGGAATTATTTTAGAACCGTCAGAAGTCGCTTTTTCTCCTCTTATACCAAGCATTAACGGGACATTAGGCCCGTAAATATCAGCATCTAAAACACCTACCTTTTTCCCCTTTGATACAAGAGCTAAGGCAAGATTTACAGATACAGTTGATTTACCAACTCCACCCTTACCACTTGCAACCGCAATAATATTTTTTGCACTTATCTCTATTTTATTGTTCATAGGATTTGTTTTCATTTTTTTTACTTCAAATGTTTCCATTGTTGCCTCCATTATTAACAATCTCTAATCATGTATTTTATCACGTATATGATATATATTCAATTTATAGGACTGACCTAAAAGTTTAATCAAAATCTATTGCAATACCCAATAAGCCCATTCTAACTGCATTAAACTCAATCACTGCATTGCAAAACAGTTAGACTATTCTTTATTTAGCTCAATCGTTTAACTTGTTATAATAGACTTCTTGGGCATTTCGCTACAATTTTGATGAAAAAATCAGAACTGATGATTTACCGGAATCATCAGATTATTGTTTTTATACCTTTTGCAAGCAATGTAAAAATTTCAGGAAAAAGTCTTGTTTATTTTTCTTTACTTAAATATAAATTCATATTAAAATCACACTTTGGAGGTAGTGAAATATGGGAAAAACTTTTGTTGAAAAACTGTTTAGCAATAAATTAGGCAGAAATGTTTCTGCCGGAGAAATTGTTTCCGTTGAGCCGGACTTTGTTATGAGCCATGATAATGCGGCTGCAATATCCGGTACATTTAAAAAGATAGGTGTTAAAAAAGTCAAATATCCTTCAAGACTTGTTATTATATTGGATCATGAAATTCCTGCACCGAAAGAGTCATCAGCTACAAATCACAAGGAGATTAGACAATTCGTAAAAGAACAAAACATTAATAATTTCTATGATATTAATAATGGAATATGTCATCAAATCTTTACGGAGCAAGGTTTTGCCCTACCGGGAAAACTCATAGTAGGCTCGGACTCACATACAACAACATACGGTGCATTGGGAGCCTTTTCAGCAGGCATCGGACGTTCCGAGGTAGCTGCAATTTGGGCAACCGGCGAGTTATGGTTTAGTGTTCCTGAAACTGTAAAAATTATAATTAAGGGTAAAAAATCCGAATATATTTCAGCAAAAGATATTGCACTTTATATCATAGGTCAAATTGGTGCAGACGGAGGTGATTATAAAGCCATTGAATTTACCGGAGAGATTATTAACGAAATGAGTATTGCCGAAAGAATGGTCTTAACAAATATGGCAGCTGAGATGGGTGCAAAAAACGGTTATATTTTACCTGATAAAAAAGCGCTTGATTATTTAAAAGATCGTGCCAAGGCTCAATTTACACCTATTTATTCCGATAAAGATGCCGTTTATTTTAAAACATTTACTTTTGATGTATCCGATATATCACCTTCTGTTGCAAAGCCTCATACCGTGGATAATTATGTCCCGATTGAAGAAATAGAAGGTTTGGAAATAGATCAGG
>CAYOTE010000119.1:0-7818 GCA_964406785.1 uncultured Clostridia bacterium | reverse complement strand
GAGAAAGAACTGGACAGCGCATTGGCTTATCTTGAAAGCGCCTGCCGAGCGTTGAAGAGTTTTGCCAAAGAATTTAGAAAGCATATTGTTCAGCAAGTAGGACAAGCCTTTGGCTTGACAGAGCCGCCGAAAAATGAAAAGGAAGTTCTGGAAATCGCTTTGCAATGGCGAAATAAACAGACTGGTGGCGTAAAGGACGTACAATTGGGCGGCGCGCCAGACGGGCGCTATCTTATTTCAGTGCTGGATGATAGCCCGTATAACTTTGAACAAGCTTTTCTGAACGCTTTGCCTCATCCTTGTCGAGTAGGACAATTCCCGATGTTCCCTTTGTAATAGGGATATCGATAGTAGAGATTGCCTTGCCCATCATAGGACCACCACTTATTATCTTTGCCGTGTCTTCGGGTAATTCTTCACCCAGTTTATTAAATAATTCCTTTAAGGGAGTACCAACTCTCACCATATAGTTTGCTGTATTTTTTAATCCCTTACCCGTTAAACTTACCACTCTTTCAAAAAGAGGTTTATTTTTTTGAACTGCCTCATAAACTGCAAGAGCCGTACCTATATTATTAACAATACAACCTACGTCAAGAGGAAGTTTACCGCTTGGTATTTCTCTGTTTAGAACAGATTTAATTAATTGCTTTTCGGCACCTTGAGGATATTGTACCTTTAGAACTGCTATTTCAATTCCCTCGTAATCTTTTGCCTTTTCAGTTAAAATTTTGATGGCATCGGGTTTATTTGCTTCAATTCCGACAATAGCCCTTTGGACATTACCGGCTTTTTTCATTATGCTGATACCAACGAGGATTTCATCGGCTTTTTCAATCATTATTCTATGATCGGAGGTTAAATAAGGCTCGCATTCAACACCGTTAATTACAAGTGTGTCAGCATTCTTGCCCTCAGGGAACATATACTTTACATGGGTAGGAAATGTCGCACCACCCAGACCGACAACACCCGATTCCTTTATCTTGTCTATTATTTCAATTGACGTGTATTTTATTGCCTTAACCAAATCATTAGATCTGTCAATTGAGTCTTCCCACTCATCGCCTTCAACATTAATAATGATAGCCTTCTTTCTATATCCGCTGGCATCAAGTACCTCATCAATCTTAAAAACCGTACCCGAAACCGAAGAGTGAATATTTGCAGATATAAAAGCCTCACCCTTTGCTATCAAGGTACCAACCTTTACCCTATCCCCCTTTATAACTACAGGAACAGCCGGAACTCCAAGATGTTGAGACATTGTTATACTAACCTGTTTGGGAGGAGCTACAACCTCTATTACTTTATCCGCAGATATTTTGCTTTCAGGAGGATGAATACCACCAAGTTTAAATGTTTTCAGGTCCATTATTTCACCTCCTCTTTATTTTCAATTTCTTTTTTAACTTCTTTTTTAGGAGGGGAGACAGGTTTTGGCTTTGGTTTTACAGGTTCAAAGGTTGCAAGTATTGCATTTGTAGGGCAGACAGGAATACAGAGTCCACATCCTATACACTTGTTAAAATCAATATATGCAAGATTATCCTTGATTGTAATTGCTCTGACCTTTTCGGGACATACCTGATAACACTTACCGCATCCGATACAGGCAGCCTTACAATTTTTCATTGCAACTCCGCCCTTTTCCTCGTTCTTGCAGGCAACCCAAACTCTTCTATCCTTTCTTCCTCTTAAACGTATTTCAATAATATCTCTCGGGCAGGCTCTCACACAGGCACCGCAACTTGTACATTTATCGGGAATAACAACGGGCAGTCCGGTCTCTTCATCCATATAAATTGCATCGTAATCACAGGCTGCAACGCAATCCCCAAGTCCGAGACAACCGTATGCACATCCGTTCTCACCACTAAAAAGCGAGTGAGCAATAGAGCATTTCTCAGGTCCGTCGTAATCCATTTTTGAAGGAGCTTTTGCCTTTGTACCATTACATCTTATTACAGCAGTTGTAGGAGCGGATTCCTTAACTTCCAACTTAAGATAAGCACCTACGGCTTTCATTGTATCATTTCCACCGGGGGGACAATTTAAACCGGAGATATCTCCCTTGTCCGCACCCTCTACAAGTGCCGTCGCAAAACCGGTACATCCGGGAAATCCACAACCACCACAATTTGCATTGGGTAATAATTCAGTAACTTCGCCGATTCTCGGGTCTTCTTCAACTTTAAATTTTTTTGCGACAAAAAAGAGAATAACTGCAGCACCACCACCAATAATTCCCAGTGTAGCAATAGATTTTAAAATAATTGGGTCCATATTTACCTCTTATATTATATTGTATAATTTATTTGTGTTCTTTCTGGCATTAAAAACAAATTCTTTTTCTATTTTATCTCTAAATAAATGAATTATCAGGTAATACGGGATGAGGCTTGCTAATCCGATTAATGCAGGTAGTAGTTCACCTTTCATATTGGCACTCAAAGTAAATAATACGGTTACCATAATGACAAAGGGTATCAACATTCCGTAAAAGAGAGCCTTCCATCCCAACCTTTCTTCAAGCTCAACAATAACCTTGTCATGAATTTTTAAGTCTTGATTGGATATTGCGTCAATTATTTTTTCAGCTTGATCCGAGGGATTACATACTCCTTTTAAATTACAAGATGCACAGGCTGAGCGGGCAACTATTCTAATTTTATACCTATCCTGCAACACTTCAACAACCTGCCCGTCATGTAAAATAGTATCACGTTTAGACAATTATACTCCACCTTAAACTATGCCTAAGGATATAACATTACAGGGTAAAAATCAATATAATACTAACCTAAACCTGAAATTTTAATCAAAACCTACTGAAATACCTAATAAGCCCATTCTAACTGCGTTAAGCTCAGTCAATTTCACTTCAAAATAGTACACTATATTTCATTCGTCTTAATCACTTAACTTGTTACAATAGTCTTCTTGGACATTTCGCTACAATTTTGATGAGAATTTCAGGATAATACTAAAACTTTCTCATAGAAATTGTTAAATTCATTACTAATTCAATTAGCCTTTCACTTTTTTTACAGTTTTAAATTTACACGTTATTTATAATTCCCTTTTCATATCAAGCGAGAAACAGGAAGTCAACTTTTTTCCGAAGTTTTTACTGTCAATTAGTTATTTTTCTGAGATTTTTCACCTTCACTCCAATACTGCTTCACTTTGCACGAAATAGAAAGAATGAGTATAAATCGGAGATTTTATATTTTAGTTGGGAACACGTAGGTTGAGAAATTCTGGTATTACTTCTATCTTGTATTCTGTTAAGTCTTTGCCTCCGTATTCTCCGTCTATTGTTGAAGGTATAGGGTTACCGTCTAAAGAGGATATGGTTACCTTTTTGAATTTATAAGATTTGTAAAACGGTAGTTTGTGAATATTTCCTGTAAATAATTTTTGAATATTTACAGATACTTTTAAAAGTTTAAATTTATTTAAAATACATAAATCAAGTTCTTTGTCATATGGTGAAGCAAATGGAGCAATAACCGCCTTACCTCCGTACTGTTTGAAATTAGCAAAAGCAATAAGCATTATCTCGTCTTGAAACTGAAAGTCTCCCAAGTCTATATTAACTCGAAATGTCGGCATCTCAAAATAACCCTTAAATGCATGATAAATGTATGGGAAAATTCCTCTTGATTTTGGGTCAAGACTATATCTTTTTGAAATTTCACCGTCAAGTCCTATGCCTGCAACATTAAAGAAATAATCATCATTAATCTTGCCAACATCAATTTTAACATCTTTACCGTTAATCAGGACATCAAGAGCCTTACGCCAAGATAAAGGAATGTGTAGATTCCTAACCATCCCGTTTCCCGAACCGCCGGGTAATATACCAAGCACGGTGTCTGTCCCAACAAGGGACTTTGCAATAGAGTTGATTGTACCATCACCACCGAATGCAGTTATAATATCAAATGCTTTTAAATTATCTTTTGCAATTTGCATACCGTGTTCAGGCGAATTAGAATTTATTATTGAAACCGTGTCAAAATATTTTCTTAATGTTGAAAAAATTACAGACGTTGTTATATCTTTTGCCGCAACGCCTGATGAGGGATTTACAATAACTAAAATTTTATTTTTTTTTATCATCTTTTATTATAACATATCCGATAAGAACATTTTTTTTAACGGATTGCCAGCTATTTTTAAAGGTAAGCTTATAGTGTTGCCACTAAGATAGGCTGAATAATAAATTCCATAAGCTATCTCAATGCTTTTTAGTGCATTAAAGCCTGATGATACAGGATAAGAGCGATTCTCTAATGAATATATCATCTCGCTTATTGCTCCCGAATTATATTTGTCCGCCTCTATTGTCTGTGGGAAATCTGTTTTTATTAATTCATTATATGTTCCCAAATCGGCATTATCAATTAAAGCATAGCACTTCTTGATGTTTTTACCCGCAATAATTCTACCCTTTGAAAACATAAGATCAATTTGAAAAACGTCATATTTGCTTAGAGCACTTACATTTAAGTGTACCACAGTATTTGAGTTCATATTTAGCATTCCGTAAGCACTTGTTTCTGTTCCGTAATCGGGGCTTGCTCTTTTTATAAATCCGTTAATTGAAACGACTTCTCCGGCAAGCATACGGATAATGTCAATTAAATCGCTACCCCCGTATAGTAATTCACCTCCGCCGTAAGTGTCAATTAGATTTTGATAATTTCCCTTCTTAGCTGAAAATATCCCCATGTTGCCTGTTATTGAAATTAAATCGCCAAGATATCTTGTCTTGATAATGTTTTTTATATTAAGATAAAGCGGATCCCATCTCTTCTTATAGTTTATTATCAAGTTTATATTGTTCAATTTACATAAGTCCACTATTCTTTGTGTCGTTTCCATTGAAGATGATATGGGGCGATTAAGGATTATACCTTTTATGTTTTGCTCCACGGCATATAAAATTATTTCCAATACGTTTTCCGGTTTAAAAGATACAATTAGAATGTCAGGTGACTCTGTAAGAATGTGATCTTTGAAATCCGTATAAAGTTTTTTTATATTGAGTTTTTTTTGATATTGTAATAATTTTGTTTCGTCTTGATCCGATATTGAGTTGAGTTTAATCTTGTCTTTGAATTGATTAATATCCAATATTAATTCATCTATAAAATCTTCAGAATCTAAACCGACAATTGCAATAGAGTACTCCATATTATATTGTAGATAAGTATTTAATTTGCTTGCTCACTTGATATTTTTACTTCTTGCAATAAAATTTCAATTAATTTTTCCCAATCATTAAGATCGTCAGTGAACTGGTACTCAAGATAATCTGCAATTTCAATCAAATCGTTTTTTTCTTGAGCCAATATAAGCTCACCAAATGATTTAGTGAAATATTCCAATTTGTCTTTAATTGTAACATTATCAGCATAATTCATCTCTTTGAAATTAAAATTAAAATTTTTCTCAACGGAATTAACAAAAAAAATGACAGGTGTTATTGCATTAATTATTTTTATGATACTTTCCGATGCTTCTTTTATTTTACCTTCTCTGTATAAATCGGAAGCTCTTATTGACTCGGATTGTAAACCTGTAATAATTTTTAGTATTTTTTGGAATCCGGTCTGAGCAATTGTTGCCGAGTTATTTGTGAAAATTTCTATAATTTGTATGTCCTTAGACAAAAGTTTTTTAGGTGTTTCAGTCATTAATGTAATCGAATTCCTATTGTCAACAACAATATTTGTAATTCCATGTTTTTTGTCGATATATTTCCTTAGTAAGTGAGATAATAATTCTTCCCATGTAACAGGCAAGACAGGTATATAACTAAGCAATTTTCCGTTTAACTTAATTTCCATAATATCTCCGATATTTCCGTTTAAATTCAATCATATTACTCGGGTTTAAGCCATACATCAAGACTGTGAGTGTAATTAAATATTTCATCTTCATTAAAAAATAGTGCAATCTCTTTTTTTGCTGTTTCCGTTGCATCTGAAGCATGGATTATATTATAAGTGGTGTCAAGTGCAAAATCGCCTCTTATTGATCCGGGGGTTGCGTCTTGCGGATTTGTCGAACCTACGAGATTTCTAATTATTTTGATTGCATTTTTACCTTTCCACGCACTTACAATTACCGGAGATGAGGTAACAAATTTAATTAAAGTATCGAAAAAAGGTTTATCTTTGTGGATTTCATAATGTTCATATGCAAGATTCTTTGAAATATGTATCATTTTCATTGCAATAAGACTTAATCCCTTGTCTTCCAATCTGCTTATCACTTTGCCTGCAACTTTTCTCTGTATTGCATCAGGTTTTAACATTACAAATGATTTTTCCATTTTACTCCTTAGTATTTGTTTTATTTTTATTATTCACAATTTCTTTAAGGATATTAGTTATAAAAGAATGAAATGATCTTAAATTTACTTCAAATTCGGTTGAGAAATTAGTATTGACCAGATTATTATAATACTTTAAAAATTCATTCCAATCCTTATAAAGAAGATAATTTAAATCAGTCTCAATAAATAAATTTATATCAAAAAATATATCAGACGGAGTAATATTATCTTTATTTGAAAAATAATCATTTATTTTTGTATGTAGTTTAGTTAATTTACTTTGCAATTCAATTGACTTCTGCTTTCGTGAAGTATAATTGTTAAAAATATTATTACCGGATATATCGGGATTAAAAATTTGTGCAATGCTTTCGACAAATTCCTGAATTGCAATATCGGAAATCATTATGATGTTTTTTAGCAATTTTCTTTTATTTAATTTATCGTTTTCGCTGGAAAAGTAGTAAGGAAACTCACCATCAAAAATCTTTTTGTATTCAAGATGCATTGCCGAAATAGATGAAGTTATTTCCTTGCTTACCTTCTTATTAGATGCAAAATTAAGTAAATGTTGTTGCAGTTTGTTTTTATAAAAATAAATCATATTCTCTATATTTTTTTTTAAAAAAACTATCAGTGGGATTACAATACTTTTATTTCTTGTTCTGTTTAAATTTGCTTCAATAAAATTATTTATTTTAACAATTCTAAAAGACAAAATGAAAAATATTCCAAGCTCTTTTTTTAAAGCTTTATCCTCAATTGAAGATATGATTTTTGAAATATCCTTTTGATATGTTTTATCAATTTTTGGAATAAATTTTTTATCCAATAACGAAACAATAATCGGGTTGCCGGCTATCTCTTTATGATAAAGTTTTTTGATTGCATTAAATGTCTTAGATGAAATCGTATCGTTTTTCAATACTTCGGTTATGACAGTTTTAAAGTTTTGGAGAAACAACTTAGTACTGTTAAACCAAGATTCCGGCGTGGCCTTATCCCAAACAGGACTAAGTTCTTTTATTAGCTGTTTGTTCATTAAATTTATCAAAACAAATTCTTCAAAATTTGTATATAAAGGGTCTTTTTTAAAGTCCAATTTTTTTAAATGATTTATTAATTTTGATGAGATTTGGTATAAAACATGAGTGTGAAACTTATAATTTCTTGCATTAACACCGTCATATTTTAAAGTTAAATTGTCAATATAATCGGATCTTAAGAATTCTTCGAGACTTTCAATCCACAATTTTAATTCAAAAAGAGTTAATGTTAATTCTTTTTCCTCTATACGGTTTATCCAACCCATGAAAATCTTGTCCCATCTTTCTTTTGGTGAGGTATTATGTTCATCAACCGTAAAGTAATCATTAATATTAGCTATATCTTTGTTAGGCATAGTACTATTATATAAAAAAAATATTTTTTTTCAAGTTAATTATGTAATAATATTTTTTTTATCC
>CAYOTE010000118.1:0-7858 GCA_964406785.1 uncultured Clostridia bacterium | reverse complement strand
ATATCATTTTCAGGTATCATTGTATCAATAAAAAGGAATACCCTTATGTCTGCTAAAATGCCACTTTGAGAAATTTTTATTAGCACATTAAGAAGATTTTGTTCTTTAAGTGAGTGAGGAATAAATAGAAGTTCAGGACTATGTTCACTTAATGCCTTTATTAAGTCAACAACATCATTGGCAATGAAAAATTCAAAATTTGTAAATTTTCTTAAGAAAAATAAATCTCTGTCGAGTGGTTTGCCAACAATCAGTATAGGAATAAGCTTTTTTTTATTTTCTTCTTTTTGTCCCAATTTGTTTTTAACGTCTTTTTTAATTCCTTTATCAAGCGTTTCAACAGACATAGTATTGGTGCTCTTAGTGCTAACATCGTTGGATAATTGTTTGTCTTGTTGCATCTTTTTCATTTCAGATTTTCTTTTTTTTTCCGCTTCTATTCGTTTTTTTCTTGATCTTCTTACCAGTGAGAATTCTTGACTTCTCGAATTAATGAATCTTTCAAAATTATTCTTTATATCATTAGATAGTGTTGGCAATTCTATTGCAATTTTCCATTTATGTCCTCTTCTAATTTCATTTACTACACCGTTTGTGTCAAGCTCTGCAAAGCCTGTGATTCCTTTAATTCTGACAAGTCCTAATTTTGTTCCCGATTGAATAAGATTTGGTTGTGGCGTAACCTCTCTTTCATTTTCGATTGCCAAGGCTCTGTTAATTTCTACACATATTCCGCCTAAGCTAATATTCAAGATTGAACCTGTAATACCTATCCCTTTGGAAAAACTTTCAAGAATGGAGGCATTGGCGTTTTCTCTTTGAGCAAAACTTACTCGTTTATGCTTTCTTCTCTCATTTTGTGATATCTCTTTAGGTATGTTGATATGCGGTTTATTATCAATTATCATTAATGTTGAGTTAAAAGAAAACCAAGTGTTGTCCAAGGAAAAACCGCATTTTACAGCATCTTTATTGTAAAGAGCCATATCTTTATCTTGTACTCTCAGTATCTTCTTCTTTTCGTTAATTTCATATATTCCACATAAAAATATTTTTTTCCTAACTCTTATTTCTATTTCCTTTCTCTGTTTAAATATCTCGTCAAAATATCCCAGTATTTCATCTAATGTGTTAATACTGTTCTCATTTCCTTCTGTCTTGCTTTTAAATAAAAAAGACATTTTTTCCCCATATAATAATTAAAATTTTAAGACTTTTCTGTGCGTATATGTACAAGCAACTTCTTGAGTAACCGACGAAAAAAAACACCACATTACAATCTTGAATTTTCATTACTCCCTAACCTTACTTATTTTTAAAAAAAAAGTCAAGTCAATTTGGGAATTTGACAAGAGTCGAAAAAATAATGTAAAATAATGCCTAACATAACATTATAGTTAAGGAGAAATGCTTTATGGAAATGAAGATAGATTCGGAGCACTTAAACGGATTAGTTGTTTTAAAACCTCAGGTTTTTGAGGATGATAGAGGCTTTTTTTTAGAGTCATTTAGGGCTGATCAATTTGAAGAGTTGGGATTGCCGACACATTTTGTTCAGGATAATCACTCTCGTTCGGCAAAGGGTGTTGTTCGTGGTTTACATTTTCAATGGGAACCACCGATGGCTAAGCTTATGCGAGTAACTTTAGGCTCTGCCTTCTTGGTAGCGGTTGATATAAGAAAAGGTTCACCAACTCTTGGTCAGTGGTATGGTGAGGAAATATCAGATGAAAATAAGAAGCAGATATATGCTCCTGCCGGATTCGCAAGAGGTTTTTGTGTGCTTTCTGATTTTGCTGAAATTCAATATAAATGTACCGGTATATATAACAACAAGGCTGAGTCCGGTTTTCTATGGAATGATTCTGAAATAGGGGTAAAGTGGCCTGTAAAAGAACCGATTCTTTCGGATAAAGACAAAAATGCACAGACATTTTCGGAATGGCTTTCTAAAGCTGAGTCGGATAATTTTAAATTTTAAAAGGAGAATATTATTATGAAAATATTGGTAGTTGGTGGTGCCGGATATATTGGCTCGGTAATGATTCCTAAATTGCTTGAGCGGGGATACAGTGTAGATGTAATAGATTTGTTTTGGTTTGGTAATCATTTACCGAAAGAAGTTAAAGGAATAAATAAGAATATATTTGACTTGAAGGTTGATGATGTTAAAGATTATGATCAGGTGATATTTCTTGCAGGCTTGTCAAATGACCCTATGGCTGAATTTTCACCTTCTGAAAATTTTATATCTAATTCTGCTGCACCTGCGTTTTTAGCTTATCTATCAAAGACTGCCGGTGTTAAGAGATTTATATATGCAGGTTCTTGTTCTGTTTACGGATATACTGTTGATGAATTATATGACGAAACATCTCCTGCAATTTCAATGTATCCTTATGGTATGTCAAAATTACAGGGAGAACAGTCGGTAATTGGAATGGCTGATGATAATTTTTCCGTTATTGCCTTTCGTCAGGGTACTGTTTCAGGATACAGTCCGAGAATGAGGTTGGATCTTGTTGTAAATACAATGTTTAAATTTGCCATATCTGAGAAGACAATTACTGTGAATAATCCGGCTATATGGCGACCGGTACTGAGTATTCGAGATGCTGCAACCGCTTATATAAGAGCCGTTGAAGCCAATAAAGATATTTCGGGTATTTTTAATGTTGCATCCGGTAATTATACGGTTGGTGAGATTGGTGATCTTGTTAAATTTGGTATTAAGAAACATCTTGGTGAGGACATACAATTAAATATAAAACACATTCAGGATTTTAGAAATTATAAGGTAAGTATAGAAAAGGCAAATAAGGTGCTCAGTTTTCATCCTAAGTATGGAGTTGAAAGTATTATTGAGGGCTTGATAAAAAATAAGGATAAATTTTCTGATTTTTCGAATCCAAATTATTATAATATTCAAATATTCAAGAGTTTACAAAAAGATAAAGAGGACTAAATGAAAATTGCAGTCATAGGAGCGAATGGACAACTTGGTAGCGATATTTGTGATGCCTTGGAAGCAAACGGTGATGAACTTGTTAAACTGACAATTAAGGATATTGATATTGTTGATAAAAATTCAATTGAGAGTGCATTTGAGAATCTATCGGTAGATTTTATAATAAATACTGCAGCATATCATAATGTTGAATTATGTGAAGAAAATCAGATAAAGGCATTTGAAGTTAATGCCTTAGGCTCCTTAAATCTTGCAAATCTTGCAAATAATATTGATATTCCCGTGCTTCATATAAGTACGGATTATGTTTTTGACGGTGAAAAAAAAGCACCCTATATTGAAACGGATAGGCCTGTACCTTTAAATGTTTACGGTAATACTAAATTGTCGGGTGAATATTTTATTTCAACCGTTGCAAAAAAGTATTACGTTCTAAGGGTAAGTGGAATTTACGGTACTAATCCATGTATGGCTAAGGGTTATAATTTTGTTGATTTGATGATAAAATTGTCTAAGGAAAGAGATGAGGTAAGAGTTGTTGATGATGAATTTCTTACTCCGACATATACAGGTGAAATTGCAAATCAGATTGTTAAAATGGTACATACTAATCCAAAATACGGGCTATATCATGTAACTGCCGAAGGCTCATGCTCTTGGTATGAGTTTGCAAAAGAAATATTCAAACTGACAGAGAGTACCGTTAAGTTAAATAGGGCTAATCCCGGTGAGTTTGCAATAAAGATAAACAGACCGAAGTATTCCGTGTTAGAGAATAGAGGATTAAAAGAACAAAACATTAATATAATGTCCAATTGGAAAGATGGTCTTCTTAAGTATATAAAAAAAAAATACTCCTGATTAAAAAATAATCTTATTTTAAATCGTTTCCGTAAGGATCGCACAAGAGTATTTTTCACTAACAACGCTCTTCGTAATTATGCGTTTGAATCTCATAACGTTTTCGAAGAAGAGAGAGACAGTAATAAAAAGCAATACACAAAAGACGGTTCAAAATACAGCATAAGAATAATTATAACTAATAGAACTGATTTAACGGGAGAAGAATTATTTCATTTGCATAATAAGAGATGTGGTTATTCGGAACAAATTCATAGTTTAATGAAAAGTTCATTTGCAGGCAAGCAATTTTCATCAGGTAAATTTAGAACAAAGTCTCAGGAAGTTTACTTATATTTATTACATTGATTGAATATCTTATTGTAAGGTTCTATTTGGAATAATTTTCCGAACATATAGTATTTTTTTCCATTATGTTTGGGGATAAGTACAATTATAAATGTAAAATGAATTGGCATAATTATTGCCTCAAATAATTGGAGAAAATAATGAATGAGCTTATAAACGATTTTTTAGGTTTTTTAGATGATGAGTTAAATTATCTTACGGAAGTATCAAGTTTTCTTGAAACTATACCTAAGCTGATTACTGACAATAGAATAAAGGGATATGAGTTTGGGAATTTTCTTGAAAAATATGAATTAGAGTTGTATAGAATAGCATCTAAAAAGAAAAGCTTTTTTATGAGACTTGCACATTATTATAATATTGATGTAGTTGAATTGAATTTATCTTATCTTATTAAAATGGGGCATAAGGAATTTATTGATACCGGAAGAAATATAATTAAGATTTCTAATAGGATTAAATTACTTCTTTTAAAAGTTTCAATTTATCTTGAAAAATTTAAACAATTAAATACCAATATGAAAACACTCAATAAATTTTTATTTCAAAATAATTACGCATCAGACGGTATTGAAAATAGGGGACAGAGCAAATCTATATTTTCTTCGGAGGCATAAAATGAATTTATGGTCGGCATTAGAACTTGGGAAGACATCGATAATGAATCAACAGAAGATATTTCAAATTGTTGGTCATAATATGGCTAATGTTAATACTCCGGGATATTCAAGGCAGAACGTTCAGCTTGAAAATATTCCGCCTGCTGTTATAGGACTTGATGCAGGTGGAAGGGGTATGAATCTTATAGGTATTCACTCCGTAAGAGACAGGTTTATTAATAATCAAATTGTTGACAGGCAACAGTACCAAGGTAAATACAGTACATTAAGTAATACATTAGCTTCAATTGAAGCCTTATTTGACGAATCTAAGGGCTTAGGCTTGTCGGATAATCTGACGGGATTTTTTAACGATTGGGCAAGTGCGGCAAATCAACCTGCCGATATCCCGACACGTAATAATCTTGTTATAAATGCCAACTCTTTATGTCAAAATCTAAATAATACAACTTTAAGATTGACTGATCAACAGGAAATATATGATGCTAGTATCAGCGATATGGTTGATAGTATAAATGAAATAGCGGATGAGATAGCAAGCTTGAACGAAAAAATAGCCTTTGCAAAGGGCTCGGGGCAGCCGGCGAATGATTTACTTGATATAAGAGAAAGAAGGTTAAAGGATATTTCTAAATTGGTTGGAGTGAATATTTATTATAATTCGGCAAATAATTCAGCTACTGTTGATGTGTCGGGAAGACCGCTTATTTCATACAATTCAGTAAATAAGTTGTCTGTTGTTCGTAATACGACAAATCATAGTTATAATGATGTTTATATCGATCAGTATGGTGGTACTCCGATTAATATTACACAAAATATTAAAAACGGAGCTCTTGAAGCTTTAATTACCATGCGTGACGTTAATATTCCAAAATATAAGGATATGCTTGATAATTACGCATTTGGATTAGCGTATTCGGTCAACACTGCTCATCAAGCCGGTTTTGCTCTTGATACGACAACAACAGATTTGAATTTTTTTAATATGTCAACTGGAGCAATAGGTTTTACGGGTGATGGCGGTGGAACTACAACTTTAAACTTTGCGGGTGCAATTGATGGAGTTTTACATCAGGGAGATGCAATTGCAATAAACGGACAAACAAGAATTATAACTGCACCGGTTGCTGTCGGAGCAACATCTGTTACCATAGATACTCCTTTTGTTGGATTGGCAGGTGGAGAATCTTGGCAATATTTCAATCATGAGAATGCGGCATCCAATCTTGCAATTGATGCTGTAATTCTTGCAGATTCCAGTATGGTAGCTCTTAGTACAGAGGTTGATCCCGGTCCGCCACCGTCCGGTTCGGTAGGTAATAATGAGGTTGCTTTGGATATTGCAGCTTTAATGGATGCAAATAATGTTGTTGATACGGATAACGACGGAGTTTTTGATTACGGGACATTACCGGAGTATCTTCACGCTGCTTTTGCTGAAATAGGCAATGACTCGGCAAATGCAAAGTATGAGAATAATGCAAATGATTCTATGCTTCTTTTTTTGAATAATCGAAGAGATGAAATTTCAGGAGTTTCATTGGATGAGGAAGCGGCTGATTTAATTCAGTATGAAAAAACTTATCAGGCTGTTGCACAATTTATGGGTAAGGTTAATGGCTTGTTAGATGTCTTAATGGCATTGGGGAGGTAGGGTATGAGAGCAGTTGAGAGTAATTGGTATAGGAATTTTTTAAGTAATTTATCACTCACGAAGGGTAGGTACGATGATGCTATAACTAAGGCAACATCAGGTAAAAAATTAAATAAACTTTCCGATAATCCAGCGGATATGGCTTATGTATTAGGCTTAAGAGGTAAAATTGAACAAATTAATCAATTTGATAAAAATATAGGAACCGCTAAATCTTTTTTAACAGCGAGCGAGTCAGCTATGAATTCAATCCAAAATTCTATATATAGGGTGATAACTCTTGCCGAGCAGGGAGCGTCAGAAACATCAAGCCCGGAGGGTAGAGTAATTATAGCACAGGAAATTGACCAGATTAGAGACTCGATTATAAACTATGCAAATACTGAAGTTATGGGAAAGTATATTTTTGCCGGGAGTGACAATGATTCCATTCCGTTTGAGAAAGATCCTACCGAAGTACCTGCACCGGATAATGTTATTTATAATGGTGACGGACGTGTGGTAAAGGTGCAAGCTGACTTTTCTATAAGGGTGGGTACAAATATACCTGGAAACGAAGTGTTTGGTGTTGGTAATCTTATAGCACCGGCACCAGCCGGCAGTACGGATATCTTTGCTTCTTTACATGATTTAAGAGATGCTTTAATTGCCGATGATACTACAGCTATCAGTAATGAATTGGATGCTATGAGTGATATTCAAGAGCAGATTAATGAATCAAGAGGAAATATTGGTAATAATTTAAGACATATTACCGATATACAGGGGATGCTTAAGAGTTATCAAAATTCATTGAGAGTTAAAGTCTCTGATTTAGAGGACGCTGATATGGCTGAGGCAATTTCTAACTTGTCACGTGAAGAAGTAGGCTTACAGGCAACCTTACAGGCAGGCTCAAGAATCCAAAGGCATTCGTTAATGAATTATTTAGGATAATTTTAAGATTTCTATTCTACGTCAATTACACATGTCTTTAGAAATTCTTCGGGAATTGTGATTTTAAGTATTGAGGCTGTGATTTGATTAACGTGCTTTTCAAGAAGGTCGTTTTTTTTAAAAACTGAAAGCAATGCTCCCACCATAGTGTCTTTATCTCTGTTAGAAAATAGTGGTATTCGATGTTCATTGAGTGTACTTGAAATTTCTTTCACTATTTCGGGTACAAAAATATCATTATCGGTTACTATATAAACCACAATGTTTTTTTTATTTAAAATTGTTCTTAGCTTTTTTTTAATGTCATATTTACTTGAAATAGTATAAACCAAAAATTTCTTTTTTGTTATAATTTGAGCCATTGTTGCTTGACTAATAATTATTTTTTTTTTTTTTTTTTTAACAAAAATAATTATTTTTTTAATTTTTTTTACTTTTTTTTTAATAATGAATATTATTTACAAAACT
>CAYOTE010000117.1:5456-7892 GCA_964406785.1 uncultured Clostridia bacterium | reverse complement strand
AAACGGTAAGACGTTAATACCATCAACAGTATATACTTTCTGTCCTGTTTCTCTTAAGGCGACATGTAAAACAGCTCTGTTCTCTGTTTCGTTTATTTTATCACCATCGTACATTCTTCCGATTTCAGAACTTAATTTCATTTTTTTTGCAAACTTTAAAAGTAAAGCTATAGTTTCTGGGGTAATTCTGTTTTTTGAATAATCAAAATAAACACCATCGTACTCAATTAAAAAAGGATTGATACTAATATTTCCCTTCAAAAGGTCCTTGATATGTAAGTATTTAATCTTCTTAAAATGCTCCATCAAAAGCTTATATTCTTCGGTTTTAATCGGATTTGTGTACATTTATACCCCCCTTTAAAAATATCTACGTAGTCATCTCCTTTAATTTTGCACTCAGCTCATTTAATTGAAACGGTTTTGCAATATATTCATGAATTCTCTTATCAAATATATTTTTTTCAAGATAATCTTTACTATAACCGCTGGCAATCAATATCTTTATATTCGGTTTTGCTTTTCTCATTATTTCAAAGACTTCATTACCTTGTTTTTTAGGCATTTCTACATCAAGAATAATTAATTCTATATCATTTTTATTTTCTTCAAATTTACGAATTCCATCCTCTCCATCAACAGCAGTTATACATTGAATGCCAATACTTTCTAACAATTCCGAGGCAATTTCTCTCACTGTTTCTTCATCGTCAATCAATAATATTTTCCCATTTATTTTCAAATCTTTGGTGTCGTCTGTGTTTTTTTTTTCGACTTTAAATGTATTCTCAAACGTACAAAAAGTCAATGTAAATTCCGTACCATGTCCGTAATTGGAATTAACGGTAATAGTACCTCCTAATTCAGAAACTATGTCTTTTACATTTGACAACCCCAAACCTGTCCCTTTCCCATGTCCCTTTGTCGTAAAATACGTATCAAATATTTTTTTAATATTATTTTCCCTTATACCAACACCATTGTCAATTACATTAATTACTATTTTTTTGTCTTTTTTGTCTTTCCCATCATTGTTACCTATTAAAGATGTTTTAATAATAATTTCAGGTTCTTCAATATTTGCGACTGCATCTTTAGCGTTTACCAATAGGTTCATAATAATTTGAGAGAATTTGGTTCTATTTCCCGAAATATTAAGCTTTTTTTGCGTCAAGTCCAAAAACAATTGACTTTTACCCATTCTTAACTCTATTAATTTCACCGTTTCTTTAATTATTTCATTAATTTCAATAACAACATCATTTTTTGTATTTGAAAAAGACAAGGTTTGCTTGATTATTTCAATTGCTCTTAGACTCGAAACAGATAATCTATCAACATATTTCCTTATATCAGAATCTGTGCCGACCTTCTTTTCAAGCAACGTAGTATAACCTGTTATTCCGTTTAATACGTTATTTAAGTCATGCACAATTTTGCTTGTCAAAAGTCCGAGTGAACCCATTTTTTGTGCCTGTATTAATGAGTTTTCAAGCTTTTTTAAGGTTGAAATATCTTTAATATTGATTACAACATTTTTTTCTCTACTATATACAGGATAAAGAGTTATTTCGGCATAAATGATTTCGCCATTTACAAATTCTATTTTCCTATCAGACAAGAAAATAGGTTCACCGATAATTTTAGCTTCGTTTATTTCGTCTCTTATTATTTCAAGAGGTGAACACATCTTAAATAAATTTTTACCTACAATATCATTGGCAGTAATGCCAAGAACTGTTTCACCTCTGTCGCTCCAACCTGATACGATATCTTCTTCATTAATAGAAATAATCACATAAGGGCTTGAGTTGATCATCTTTCTATTAAAATTTTCAAGATTTTTTAAGTCTTCTGTTAAATTTCTCCATTCAGTGATATCCCTTACAAGCAAGAGACCTCCGATGACTTTGCTTTCACTTTTAAGAGGAACTATCTCAATATCAACGAATCCGTCTTCATCCATAAACGGATTTTGCACATTTATCTGTTTGTCTGAGATTCCACGGGTAATAATTTGCCTCAAATATTCATCAAAACCATTTTCAATGGATTTATTAGAAAGATAATTAAATATTTTACGGTTTTCATCTGTATTCTTAGTAAGAATATTTTCAGCCTTTTTATTGGCAAATATAACTCTTAAATCCGTATCTGTTATCAGTATAACTTCGGGAATTGTTTTAAATATTTGTTTTGAAAAATTTATCTGATTGTTTAAGCTTAATTCGGCTCTTTTCTGTTTAGTTATATCGTTAAATACTATAACTGCACCGATATATTTGTCATGGTCGTCAAAAAGTTTTGAAATTGTAACATTTACGGTAATCATTCTTTTACCGGCAATTTGTATTTTGGTTTCTAAATTAAAAACAGAATCTTTATTACCTTTGATAGTATTAATTTCGAATTCACTCCGGGATCGGACGATCCATC
>CAYOTE010000117.1:0-5446 GCA_964406785.1 uncultured Clostridia bacterium | reverse complement strand
TTGATAGTATTAAGCTTTTCGATAAAGGTCATATCAAGAAAACTTGAAAGTGAAATAAACTCTTCGTTATACAACTCACCCAATTTCTTTTTACCAAATTCATTAATATAGATGGGACTTTGTCTATAATCAATAATCAAGATAAAAGTGTCAACAGTATTTAATATATATTCAAAATTAACTAAGGCATTACCGCTTTTTACTTTGTTTTCAATTTTTTCACTGTTCGCTCTATCGGAATCTTCGCCTGTTGATTCTGGGTTTTCTTTGTCTATTTTTCCTTTATTTTCATCTATAACATCTTTTGTTGATAGAAACTTCATATTCAAAACAACAAAAATAGCGGTAGAAATTAAAAATATAACGGCTGATGTAATTTTATACATATTTGCATTATTAAATAAGTTAAAATCAAACGAATCAAAGTTAAAAACGACCAAGTTAAACAAAATATAAACAACAAATGTAACGAAGAATTCAAACTTTTTTTTGATAATCATATTATCTTACGAGTCTTGTCTTAAGTTTATAACCCTTTACCTTTTGACTCATTGTTTCTGTCTTAAATAAAAAAGGCTTAGATTGGTTTACACTTATATAAATCTTTATCATTGTGTTTTCCCATTCGGACTTATTTAGAAAAAGTTGCTTTACCGATGTTGTCTTAACCCCGTTCTCCGCTTCAAAATAAAGTTTGTCAGAAATTTTATTAGCGGATAAAGCATCAACTTTAATAGTTTTTTTACCTTTCCATTGTGCAATTACGCCTTTCTTATCATCAAATTCAAAAGAAGTTCTTATTATAAGATTATTATACTTGTTGCGTCCCTTATTTTCCAACTTAAATACTACCGTCGGAACAAAAAGATTATCTTTAGACTTTTTGATATGCTTCCACTCGGATTTTAAAATTTTAATTTTAAAATTTTTTATGATATCGTTGTTAATGTTATTTTTGTTATTTTTGTTATCAAATATTTTTTTGGCATTGTCATCAAATTTATTGTAAATAGGATATTCGACAATTGCTTTCATCGTACTATTTACCCTTGCAGAAATTCTAACGCTAAGTTTTTTCCATCCTTTTTTCTTAAAAAACATCTCTTTGAAATTTTCATTGGAACTTGATGTTGTCTTGTAACCATAGGTTGATCTTATACTTATTATTTCGCTAACCTCTCCGGGTTTTAGAGATTCATTCCGCAATACGTCAAAATATCCGTCGCCTATGGAAGCAGACCTTTTCTCAGCAAAAACAAAATTAGCTATAAATCGAATATGTTGTAATTCTCGTTTCCCAATATTTTTAATTCTGAATGTTATCTTTGGAACAATTGAGGTTTCTTTTTTCATTATCAAATTACTTGTTTTGTTACCTATAAAGCCTGTATTCTTAATAACCCATCTTGAATTATAATCAATAATTTTTATGGATTTTTTTATTTCTTCTTTGCTCCAAGAATTTCTTATACTTTGAACCAAAATTACTGTCATTGCAATAATAATTAGCAATATAAGTAAATTAACCCAACTTCTGGGATCTCGCACCCTGCCCTTTATCGTATTATCTTTGATATACTCACTAAATAAATCAACATCTTTATCCATATGGCACTCCACATACTACATATTTTTCCTTTCTACATTATTATACAATAAAATTTATTTTTTTTACAGAGGGAAATATGTATTATCTAAATTTATTACGCTCTTTTAGATTCAATGATAAGAAGACTCATAACAATTATTATACCTGCAATAATGGCAAAACCGGTATAGAGTTCATTGACACCCAATACCTCAGGAAGTTTATTTGAAATATGAACAACTTTTTCAAAAACAGTTCCACTTCCTACGGTCATTTGAGTTTTAAAAGGCCATATCATCCATAGCGAACCGACAACAAGCCCAACAAGAAATCCCATGGTTAAATCATGCCACTTTTTAAGCAAAAAGTTTATAAGCCTGCTAAATATAATAACACCAATTAAACATCCGGCTGAAAAGGAAATTAATATGGGAAAATTGTGATTTGATAATGCTTTTAATATTTCAATATATCCACCAAGTATTAGGAGTAAAAAAGAGCCACTAATTCCCGGTAATATCATGGCTGATATTGCTATAGCTCCTATAATAAACATAAAAAAAATCTTTTTTACATCTAAGCTATTTTCATTAATCTTATGAGTAATTACATCATTTTTAAGTTTTTCCTGTTTTAACTTAATCTTAGTTTGTTCTTTTTCTAAAAGTTTTTTTCCCGACGCAAGATTTGTCACCATAACTATTAAAGCTATTGCAAATACCGCAATTAAAAATACAGCAATACTTTTCTTTTTAATTAATTTATAAGGAGAAATTGCCGAGACAAGTATCAATCCGAAAAAAAAGCCATAAGTAGGATCATGATAATCCTGCAATAATATCGGCATAAGTCTTGCCAGGGAAATAATAGATAGCAGAGAACCAAAGGCAATTGTTATAAGAAAATATGCATCAACTCGCTTTAACTCTTCAATAAGTTGCTCAATGTTTTTTTTTTTTAAACTAAAAGTCTTTAAGATAATGAGTATTGTTTTTATTGAGATACTGTTGATTGCCGAGATAAGTCTTTCGTAAAACCCTAATATCAAAGCCATTGTTCCACCTGAGACTCCAGGTATTATATTCGCAACACCTATTATTGCACCATTAAATAAATTACTTATAATATTCATTTTTTCTCCGTAATATGTGATAAATTATTAATAATTTCTCCATGTTTTTTTTCTTTACAACTCAAGTCATATTTAAGTGTTGACAACGAAATATATCCCTCTTTTATTGCGTTGGAATCTGTTCCGAATTCATCTGAATAATAGGGATTTCCCGTACCCATCCAATAATATTTTCCCCCTCTCGGGTCTGTTTTTTCTACAAGTTCAGGTGCATACTTTTTTTTATCCGGATACGTTGACAACACCTTACCGTTATTCGGTACAGGTATATTTAAATTATATACGGTATCTTCAAATTTACGGTTAATAATATCGTCAATGATTATATGTGCAATAGCGGACGCTTGCTTTAATCTCTCATCTGAAACATCCGATTTAATCTTGCCCAAAACATAGGATACGGCAATAGAATTTACACTATGCAGATGACCGGCAAAAGCAGCTGCAACAGTTCCTGAATAAAAAATATCCTCGGAAATATTTTCTCCAAAATTAATACCCGAAACAATTAAATCGGGCTTGTTTTTTAAAATCAGTTTAACTCCTAAGGTTACACAATCCACAGGAGTCCCATTTGTGATATATCTCTTATCAGTAATCTTTTTTATTCTCAAAGGTGAATTTAAAGTAAGCCCCATGCTAACAGCACTTCGCTCCCTATCAGGAGCAATAACAAAAACATCATAATCATAACTTAACTCTTCGGTAAGAATAGTTAAACCTTTTGACATATACCCGTCATCATTTGTAATTAATATAGTTTTCATAATTTCCCCATATTATTTCAACAATCGTAAAAAAGATTATTACTCTAAGATTAACTAAATAATTAAATGGTCGGGACGAGTGGATTTGAACCACCGACCACACACACCCCAAGCGTGTACGCTACCAGACTGCGCTACGCCCCGATCAATCCCTACTTTTATCATTATTTCTTAGAATTGTCAATATTTCCAATAAATCTTGTTTAAGAATTTTTAATTTATCTTTTTTATTATCTGTTGTAATATTCGTTTTTTTAAACTTTTCTACCAAAGCCAAAGGTTTATTAATTTTTTGTTTTTTTTGTTTTTCAAACTCGTCCCGATTTGCATTAACAGTTTTTTTTTTAACATCATCAATGCTTTTAAGCTCCTTTGGTATTATACTTTTGCGTATTGTACCCTTTTCGTTTTGTTTTTCTTTTTGCTCGTATTCTTTTTTATCAATTTTTTTTTTTTTACCGTTTACGTTTATTGATAATTTTTCCAATATTTCATTTTTATTTAATCGGTCAACGGTAAAATATTGTTTAATTTTTAAAATAATCAACACATCATTATACAGATAATACCTGTCACCATTTTTGTCAAATGGCGAAAATACCCTAAATTCTTTTTCCCAAAAGTCTAATACTTTTCCGGACAGGCTTGTCAAGCCCTCAACTTCAATTCGCTTAAACTCTTTTTTATCCGGTATAATGTTCATTTCAATTCAATTATACTATAATTATCATATTAATAAAAATATAGGACGAACTTTTTATCAAATTTGTTAAAAAATATTCAAAAATATTCAAAATGAAATAACACAACAAATAAAACAATTGAGAATACTCTATTAATCTAAAATTTTATTGCAATAATGGCTCGGCATAGGGTAGAATTATAATTGAGGGGATAATTATGAATAATCTTGAAATAAAAATTACACGTTTTAAAAAAAATATCGAAACATTTAATAATATTATCATAGCATTCTCAGGAGGAAAGGACTCTTTATTTCTAACTTTAATGGCTCTTGAAGTTTCAGGCAAAAATAATGTAACCATTGTTTTTGTTGATTCTGAATTTATTTCCGAGAATGACAAAAAAAGAGTTGACTACTTTGAAAAAAAATTTAATTTAGACATTAAAAGAATTTCTATTGATGTATTATCAAACGCAAGCATTAAGAATAATTCAAAAGATCGTTGCTATATATGCAAAAAAAAAATATTTAACAGTATTATTAATTCATTTGGCAACAAAAAAAACACGACAATTTTGGATGGAACAACCTTTTCGGATATTGACCAATTTCGGCCTGGACTTGCTGCCTTACAAGAGTTAGATATAGTTTCTCCTTTAAAAGACGCAAAGATAACATCCGATGAAATTATAAAGTTATTAAAGCAAAAGAATATTGACAGATATTATCTTACATCTTCAACCTGCCTTGCAACAAGATTTCCGTATAATCATAATTTATCTATAACAGAGATAAATAATTTTGAAAAAATCGAGCTTTTTCTTGTTGAGCATGATGTTTTCCCCGTCAGAGTCAGGTATATTGTTGATGGTATAAGAATTGAAGCAGAAGAAAATTTGACACCCAAGATATTAAATATAAAAGATGCTTTGATAAAAAACGCAAAAAAAGGAGGTTTTAAATTTATAACACTCGATCTTGAAGGCATTAAATCCGGCGTATGGGATTAATTCTCTAATTGCAACACTATCCATACTCTCGGTAAATAATCTAAAAGATTCGGAGGGAATAGGGTTACAAAGTCTTCTAACTTTACCCCTCGGGCTTTCCGCAAGTAAGTAATAAAATTATTCTTTTGTTCATTTTACCGCCTTTATTAAGAGCAGAAAGAGGATTAAATATAAATTAAAGACTTTCTATTATTAGATATTTACTTGCTTTTAAATTACTTTTTTATTTGTTTGAGTTTCCTTGTTGAGTACAGTATATCTTGC
>CAYOTE010000116.1:0-7938 GCA_964406785.1 uncultured Clostridia bacterium | reverse complement strand
CAACAGAGAATAAGCCCATTGCAATTATAGGATTAGAAAATGTCGTCGTTATTAACACGAAACACGGAATTCTTGTTTCTCACATAGATAAATTACAAGAGGTAAAACAGGTACAAGGCTTACTTAAAAAAGAATAAATTATAAAAAATATTACATTGATGACTCTTAAATGAATATTTCAAAGCCAGAAATCTATCTATTAGATTCCCTTATCGCTTGAGATATACTCAAGGGTTTTGACCGGAGCTGATTTTTTTTATTTTTTTTTTATTTTTTGTAGTTAACACCTTAATTTTTTGTTATAATAGAAAATAATACCTAAGAAGAACAATTATTTTAGATGAAACGTAAAAAAAATATTGTTGCATGTGACTTTTACTAAGAGCATAACATGCTAAAGGTACAACGAAGTTTTTTATGAGGTTTTATAGCACAATGGTTTTTTTACGCTATTCATAAAAGCAATCGCTCAATTTAGGTAGTAAATAATTAATAAGGAGATTTTATGGGAAATAAAAAAGCAACAATTGATGGTAATACAGCTGCGACACATGTAGCTTATGCATTTAGTGAAATTGCCGCAATTTATCCTATTACACCATCATCGGTAATGGGAGAATTAGCAGACAGTTGGGCAGTTGAAGGTAGAAAGAATGTATTCGGACAAAAATTAGATGTAATTGAAATGCAATCGGAAGGCGGTGCTGCAGGTGCAGTTCACGGAACACTTTCGGGTGGTGCATTAACCACTACTTTTACAGCATCACAGGGATTATTATTAATGATTCCCAATATGCATAAAATTGCAGGAGAGATGCTTCCTACGGTTTTTCACGTTTCAGCCAGATCTCTTGCGGCACAGTCCCTGTCAATATTTGGAGATCACTCTGATGTAATGTCAGTTAGAAACACAGGCTTTGCAATGATTGCTGCAGGTTCAATTCAAGAGACACTTGACTTGGCAGTTGTATCTCATCTTGCAACACTAAGAACATCAATTCCATTTCTTAACTTTTTTGACGGTTTCAGGACTTCACATGAAATTCAAAAAGTTGAAATGATTGACTATGATGTAATGAAAGAAATGGTTGAGATGAAGTATGTTGAAGCGTTTAGAAAAAGAGCATTATCACCGGATAAACCAAGAGTAAAGGTTGGAGCACAAAATCCCGATGTTTATTTCCAAGGTAGAGAAACTGTAAATAAATACTATGATGAAACTCCTGAAATAATACAGGAATACATGGATAAATTAGCAAAAAAAATAGGCAGACAGTATCATTTATATGATTATTTCGGACATCCTGAAGCTGATAAGATTATTATTATCATGGGCTCAGGTGCCGAGACAGCAGAGGAAACAGTTGACTATATGAATGCCAAAGGCGATAAGGTTGGCGTTTTAAAGATAAGACTTTACAGACCATTTGGTGTTGAACAGTTTATAAATGCAATTCCTAAGAGTGTTAAGAAAATTGCAGTTTTGGACAGAACAAAGGAACCCGGTGCAATTGGAGAGCCTCTCTATCTTGATGTTCTTACAGCTCTTAACGGTAAGGATATTAAAATAATTGGCGGAAGATACGGATTGAGTTCAAAAGAATTTACTCCTTCCATGGTAAAGGCTGTTTTTACCCATCTTGAAAATGATGGCTTTCACGGATTTACCGTTGGAATCACAGATGATGTAACTCATAAATCAATAGAAGTTAAAGAACATATCGACACAGAAGCAGAAGACATCAAGAGATGTATTTTTTGGGGACTTGGCTCAGACGGAACAGTCGGTGCCAATAAAAACTCAATTAAAATCATTGGTGATAATACGGATATGAACGCACAGGGCTATTTTTCCTATGACTCAAAAAAATCAGGTGGAATAACAATTTCATATTTAAGATTTGGTAAGAGTAATATTAAATCCCCCTACCTCATTACAAATGCAGATTTTGTTGCCCTCCACAATCCTGCTTATATTGGCAGATATGACGTTTTAAAAGAATTAAGCGAAGGTGGAACTTTCCTCTTAAACTCGGAATACAGCAATGATGTCGTTTTTGACAAATTAACACTCGATATGCAAAAGACGATTATTGAGAAAAAAATAAAGTTTTATAATATTGATGCTCTAAAAATTGCCGGAGAAGCTGGACTTGGCAATAGAATAAACACTGTTATGCAGGCTGCATTTTTTAAAGTTTCAGGAGTTCTTGATGAGGATACTTCAATTAAACTTATTAAGGATTATATCAAGAAGGCATACTCTAAGAAGGGCGAGAAAATAGTTAAAATGAACTGGGAAGCCGTTGACAATACAAGTGCTGCATTAACACAGGTTAATTATCCTAAGAGTGTCTCGGAAATAAAAGAGTCATACACACCTAAAAAACTTATCAAAGAAAACAGTGGAAAATTTGAAAACAATATAATCGAAAAGATAATGCATCTTGACGGTGATAGTATAAAAGTTTCCGATATGTCATTTGACGGTTTTGTCCCGTCAGGAACAACAAAGCTTGAAAAGCGTGGTATCTCTACCGTTGTCCCAAGATGGATTGCCGATAATTGTATTCAGTGTAATCAATGTTCGTTGGTATGTCCTCACGCTGCTATCAGAGCTAAGCAAATTGATCCGAAATCATTAGAAGTTGCACCTGATTCTTTTAAAACAATAAAGTCAAACACTAAAAACGATAAAGATTTAAGATTTAAGATACAGGTATATATTGAAGATTGTACCGGTTGCGGTAATTGTGTTGATGTATGTCCTTCAAAAGAGAAATCACTTGTTATGAGTCCTATCGTAGAAGAACGCAAGGCTAACGAGAATGCAAATGTTGACTTCTTTGAAGAGCTCCCCGATAATATCCTTGACGGAACAAAGATATCAATGCTTAAAGGAACTCAGTTTAAAAAGCCTCTCTTTGAGTTTTCAGGAGCCTGTGCAGGTTGTGGAGAAACTGCATATGTTAAACTTGCAACTCAACTCTTCGGAGACAGAATGATTATTGCAAATGCAACGGGTTGTTCATCTATTTACGGTGGTACCTTCCCGACAATTCCTTATACAAAGAACAGCAAAGGAAGAGGACCGGCTTGGGCAAATTCATTATTTGAAGATAACGCAGAGTATGGCTTTGGTATGAGATTAGCCGTTGATGCAAACAGAAAACAGCTAAGATGGAATATCGAAAACCTTCTTAATGAAGATATTGACAGTAAATTAAAAGAAGGATTACAAAAATCGCTTGATATGTGGGAACAGACAGACGAAGACGCACAAAACAATGCCGAGGGTATTAAATTTATCTTAAATGAGTATAAAGGCAAGAGTGCTACCATAGATAAGATTATCGAATTACAGGATTATTTTGTTGATAAATCCGTATGGTCATTTGGTGGTGACGGTTGGGCTTATGATATTGGATACGGTGGATTGGATCATGTTCTTGCACAGAATAAAAACATTAATGTTCTTGTATTGGATACGGAAGTATATTCAAATACCGGTGGTCAAGCTTCAAAAGCAACACCATTAGGTTCTGTAGCAAAATTTGCCGCAGCTGGTAAGAGAACAGGTAAAAAAGACCTTGGTTTAATAAGTATGAGTTACGGACATATTTATGTTGCCTCTGTAAGTTTAGGCGCAAATATGAATCAGGTTGTTAAGGCAATGCTTGAAGCTGAACGTTATAACGGACCGTCATTAGTAATTGCTTACGCTCCATGTATCGCTCACGGAATAGATATGGGCAAAACTACCGCAGCTCAAAAAGAAGCTGTAACATCAGGTTATTGGCCACTTTACAGATATAATCCTGAACTTGAAAAAGAAGGTAAAAATCCATTTAATTATGAAACAAAAGATCCTAAAACAAATATGATGGATTTCTTATTAAATGAGGGAAGATATAAAATCCTAAAAAGACAGTTTCCTGAAATTGCCGATGACTTACTGGATAGAGCAGTTAAATTTAAACAGGATAAACATGAGTATTATAAAAAACTTAGCAATTTAGATTAATTTATTTTTAAACATCTGACGGGTATGTGTAAAAAGCATGCCCGTTTCAGTTTTAAAACAAAAGTATTTGTTCAGCTTTTCTAATTTTATAAAAGACGTTAATTATCTCTTAAAAAAAGTTACTCTGTTTCTTCCCGTTTCTTTTGATTCATATAAAGCCATATCCGCTACTTTTATGAGTTTATTGTAATCTTCAGGTGCATCGGGAATAATTGTTGCAACGCCCAAACTAATTGTAACAATATTATTTACACCAAAATCATGTTTGATTCGTAGGGATTCAACTCTTGTCCTTATTGATTCAGCTATTTTTAATGCACCATTCTTGTCCGTATCACTTAAAATTACAGCAAACTCTTCACCGCCATACCTTGCAGCCGAATCACCAACTCTATTAAGAGAATAATTTAAAATAACGCCCAACGTTTTAAGACAGACATCTCCTCTTTGATGCCCATAAGTGTCATTATATTTTTTAAAATTATCAATATCTATCATAATCAAAGATATAGGCATTTTATACCTATAACACCTACGCCATTCCATTAAAACATTTTCTTCAAAGATTCTTCTATTGGGTATTTCCGTTAATGCATCAATATTCGCAATTTCCTCTAATTTAATATATGCCTCTTTAAGCTTTTCTTCAGCCTGTTTAATTTTAGTTATATCCGAATCTATAGCAATGATTTTTTCAACTTTACCGTCATTGCCTAAAATTGGAGTAAGCGATGTATAAGTCCAAATTTTTTGTCCTGTACGAGTGGTATTGAGAGACTCATATTTTATCGACTCAAAGGTAGTTTTACACTGCTCTAAAAAAGACTTAATATTTTCATTTGAGGATATTTCAATTATATTACCTCCCCGTTCGTTAACAAATTGCTCCAACGTATCTTCATACATACGAGAAAAGCCTTCGTTAACCCATTCTATATTACCATCCATATCCATTAATAAAACCGCATTATCCGTTTCACTAACAACAATCGATAATTTTTCTAATTCTTTGTTGATTAACTCTAATTCCACATTTGTTTCAGTTAGCTGCTCAGCCTGTTCTTGTAGATAGGACTTTTGCTTCGCTATTTTATCTTTTTGTTTAACAATTTCAGCAGTACGCCATCTAACAATTTTTTCTAAATTTCTTTTTGCCTTAATTAAACGATAACTGTGTAATTGAATAACAATAATCATTAAAATAATCAATAAAACAACATAGGCAAAGTAGGCATAAATAGTCAGATACCATGGAGCAAGTACTTTAAATTCATAAGATGCTATCTTACTCTCATTCCCAAATATATTTTTTGCCTTTACCTTAAAACAATATTGTCCGCTATAAATATTCGTATATTCTTTTAAAGTTTTATCAGTCCAATCACTCCATTTTTTATCCATTCCTTCAAGATAATAACTAAAGCGTATGTCCTTGGTAAATTCAAAGAAAGGAGCAGCATACTCAAAAACAATATTATTATCCTTGTAATCCAAAACAATTTTCAAGTCATTAGATTGATTTATACTCGAACGTTTTCTTATTTCATTTGAAATTTTATCATTTACAAAAAAATAATTAGTGCCTCTAAAAACCACTCTTTGAGCACCTACCGTAACCTTACTAATTAAGGTATAATAATCAGCTTCATAATTTTTTTTCTTTTTAAAATCGTATTTAAATAAACCTACATTAGAACCAATCCATACAATATTATTGTTTTCAAATAGTAAGCCCATAAATATAGAGGCTTTTGTCTTCTGTAAAGGAAGCATATACCTAAGATAATCACCATTCGGTTGCCGTGTCATTTTATATATTTTATTTTTGGTATTAATCAGCATCAAATTTTTATTCTTGTAAATTATTTTATCAACATTAACGATATTATCATTAAACCATTTACCATAGGTAGATTCTTGAACAAAATTAAGTTTTTCAGGATTCGGCATAGGATCTACGGGCAAATTAGACCTGTAAATCCCCTTTAATGTTGTTAAGATAAGGTGCTTGTCTATGAGTGTATGATAATTAATCTTGTTTTGAGGTAATCCGTTTTCATTCGTATAATAAAAAAGCTCACAATCATTAATATTTTTACCGTTAAAACGAATAAATATAATACCGTGATTTTCCGTACCAAGCCATAAATTACCCGAACTATCTTGTACAATGTTTATAATACTATGTCTTATCTCTTCAAATTTCACGGCATTAATATCCTTTATAGTAATTTTTGAAGATGTGTCATTTTTTGTTGTTTTGCCATTATTTATATTATCTCTATACTTAATTTCAACTACTTTAAAACCTCCTGGACTTCCAAGACCGATGAAAATGTAATTTGGAAAAAGTTTAGAAGAAGCCATGGTATTAACTATCCCATTTGTTTTTAATTTTTGAAAAATGCCCTTATGTCCGATTCCTGCAATCCCAAATCTTCCACCTGCTAATAAAAGATTATGAGTGTTCATAAATGTCCAACATTCTCCATTTTTAAGCAAGGGCGTAAAGAACGGTTTTTTAACAATTGTATTGAGATTATTACGTAAAAAATATAACCCTTTAAAATCACCTACATATAACTGTTTATTATAACGTTTTACAGAAATAATATGTGTTTCAAGACCATTTGATTCATTAAATATAGAGATAGGGGAGTTAGTTTCTATGTATGAAATAAAGCCATTTAGGGTGACCCATAAATTACCATATTTATCAGGATACATAGAAAAAACCCATCGGTTTGGCAAACCTTGATCTTTTCCAATAAATCTAACTATCTGTCCTTTACGATTTATAATAACAATACCATCGGAAGCTGTTCCTATTGCATAATTGTATTCGGGAAGAAGAGCTCCGCAATAATTACGGTTTTTTTTCACGTAGTCATCAATCTCAGTGTGAAATTTCCATATAATTTTTTTATTTACATTCGTATCTGATAAATTATTTAAATACACACCTTCATGAAAAAGTTTGGAAATATCATAGATATAAATTCCCTGTTTCTCAGTAATAATTATAATTTTATTTTCTGGATACGGAAATACTTGAACATAATTCTTTCTTTCAAGTAAAAATGAAGTGTGAGGTAAAATATGTATTTTACCGTCTATTATAATGCACAATCCTTCATTAGATACAAAAAAAACATTGTTTTGTATATTTCCAACACCCCTAACAACACCTTTCTGCATTTTAATAATTTCCATTTCCCCATCAAAATAGCGAAATATCTCAAACATTGTAAAAAAATAAACACCATGATCAGTAGGATAAATATGCCATACATCATAAAATGCCTTGTATTTTTTTTTTAGTTTCTTAAGGAGAGAAATATACATCATTTCCCCATTCTTATCAGGTTCTAAATAGCCAAAATCACCTACCGCACCAACATACACAATATCATTTTTATCTATGCCCAAAGACCTTATAGTGGAATGATTCGAACTAAACCCACATTTTTCCCAGTGAACACCATCAAATTTAAGAATATATTCTCCGGTATTTGCAAAATAAGTTACTCCCCTACTATCTTGGACAACATCCCAATTTTGTGAATCGCCTTTGTAGTCAAGCGGAAAATAGTTTTTGATAAAAGGTGCACCGAGTTCTTTATCAGCCTTTAGACTAAAGGGCAAGAGGAATACAATTAACAGCAACATCATCATGCCGTTTCTTCGACACGATATATTAACACTGTCTTGACTAATATCATTTTCAAACATGTCGCATATCCTCAATAGCGATTGTATCTTTATAAAGTTAAAATGTCAACCTGCAATTTCAATCAAAACCTACTACAATATCCAACAATATCCACTAAGCCCATTCTAACTGCGTTAAGCTCACTCGTTTATTTCTTGCTTTTAAATTACTTTTTTATTTGTTTGAGTTTCCTTGTTGAGTA
>CAYOTE010000115.1:0-7969 GCA_964406785.1 uncultured Clostridia bacterium | reverse complement strand
TAATCTTATGGAAAGAAAAGGTTGGATTAAAAAAGCTCAACTGTTTAAAAATAGGGCAAAACGATTGTTGAATAAATTGGAAAAATAATATGTCTATGGTGAATAAATAATGGATTATGAAGCAAAGGTTAATAAGTGCAGATGTTGGAAGGTAATAGGCGTATATGGTGACATGAGTTGCCATGAGCTTTCTACGTATATTCATTGCAGAAATTGTCCGAAGTTTACAAAAGCAGGAAGGGAATTGTTTAGTAATAATCATATTACAGACGAGTTATTAGATGAATGGACTGTCAAAAATTCAAGATTAAAAGACAGTGAAAGTAAAGGAGATGTATCTATTGTTCAATTTAGATTAAATAACGAGTGGTTTGCTCTTGCTACAAAATTTTTGCTTGGTGCCAACGAAGTATTGCCGGTTCATTCAGTTCCTCACAGGACAAATTCTATATTTGAAGGATTGGTTAATATAAACGGAGAACTTTTATGTTGTATCTCGGCATATGAAGTATTGGGCATAAAAAAACAAATAAGTGGTGATATTAAAAAAAAAGGATATGGCAGGATGGTCACAATAGCAAAAGATAATGACGTTTTTGTGTTTAAAGTTGATGAATTGTTAAGAGCCAAAAGAATAGTATCGGATGATTTGAAAAAGCCCCCTGCTACCTTATCAAAATCGTACAAATCATTTACAAAAAATATTTTTCTTAATGAGGATAGAAAGGTTGGTTTTATTGATGAAACTGTTTTTTTTAAGGCTTTACGAGAGAGTTTGAATATAGGATGATAAAATCGGAAGATATTAAAAATATTGACAATTCTATGTATGAATTGTTTCAGTCTGAATTGCGTATCAACACGGATGAAGTAACAAAATTATTAAATAAGAATAATGGTGTGGTAGATATTGAAGATATTGATTTAATGATTGTTTCATTTCAATCAATTGAGGGAGCATCGAGAATTATAGGTTTTAAACCGGTTGAAAATATAACCGAAAAAATCTCAACTCTGTTAAAAGGTGTTAAAAAAGATTGTTCAAACGCCGAATGTATCGAACGAATAAATCAAAATTTATTAGACAGTAATATCGTTCTATCGTTTATTGCCGAGAAGAGCAAAATTGAAATTGCAAATGATGTAGAAAATATATCAAAACGAATAAATGAGCAAATTGCTAATATCGATATTACCTTAAACTCTCTAAATGAAATTAAAGAAGAGCCTGTTATAATTAATCAGGAAACTTCCATTCAAGAATATTCCGATACTTCAATGATAGATCTTTTTCTTATTGAAGTTGAAAATAATTGCAGGGTTCTTGAAGAAAAGCTTATAGATGCAGAAGATAATAATTCCGGAGATATGATAGAGCCTTTGATGCGTGCTTCTCATTCGATCAAGGGTGCTGCCAGAATAGTTGGTTTGGATATTCCTGTAAATCTTGCTCATAATATGGAAGAAATACTTGATAAGGCAATGAACGGGAAACTGTTCTTAGACTCTAATTCTATAGACGAATTATTAAAAAGTACGGATATTTTTAAACGATTAATTGGTATGTCGCCCGAACTTGTTTCTAATTGGTTTTTAGATCAGGAGGATGAGATAGCTTTAATTAATGAAAATTTAGTTAATATTTCAAAGGGTAATGTTGTTGCGGTAAAAGAAAAAAAAAAAAACTAAAGTAAACAAAAAAACAATAATAAAGAATGAAAAATTAACAGATGTACCGGAAGATGGTGCTTATGTAAGAGTGTTGTCGGAAAACCTTAATAGATTGTTGGGCTTAGCCGGAGAAAGCCTTGTAGAGGCAAGAACTCTAAGACCTTTAATTAATCCTCTTCAAAGTATAAAAAACTCTTATTTTGGTTTGGAGTCTCTTTCCGAGGAGTTATATCATTCCATACAAAACACTGTTATATCTGATGATATTAAAGAAAATGTTACTAAATTGATAGGGACTGTGGATAGTATTAAGAAGTCTCTTTTTAATTATTCCGATAAGTTTGAGAAATATTCAAGGCGTTTGGAATTCTTAACCGGAAAGATGCATAACGAAGTACTTGCAAGTAGAATGGTTCCTTTTGCCAAGGGACTTGTTGGGTTTAAAAGGATGGTTAGGGATATATCAAAAACGCTTAATAAAAAAGTTAATTTTAATATTATAGGAAGCAATACAAAAATTGACAGGGATATTCTTGAAAAGCTGGAATCACCGTTAATGCATCTTTTAAGAAATGCCTTAAGTCACGGATTAGAAACAGAAGAGGAAAGAAAAAAAAATAAAAAAAATGAAGTTGGTACTATTGTGTTAAAAGCTGAACATAAAGCAGGTATGTTTCATATAAGCTTATCTGATGATGGACGTGGAATAGATATTGAAAATTTAAGAAATACAATTGTTGAAAAGAAGTACGTAACGGGAAAAATGGCAAAAAATATGAATAAAAATGAGTTAATCGATTTCTTGTTTTTGCCGGGATTTTCCACTGCTTCCGAGGTATCTGAGATATCCGGTCGTGGAGTAGGGCTTGATGTCGTTTATTCAATGATTGGTGAAGTTTCTGGAACGGTTAATATAGAATCTCAAAAGGGTGTCGGGACTACGTTTTTTTTACAATTACCTTTAACTTTATCGGTTGTGAGAGCCTTGCTTGTTGATATAAACAATGAACCGTATGCAATACCTCTTTCAAAAATAGATCATATTATTGAGTTAACATCGGATGATTTATTGTTGGCTGAAGATCATCAATATTTTGTTTTTAATAATGAAAATATAGGGCTTGTTAGTGCCCTGCAGGTATTGGAAATAGAAGCCGGTAAAAAATTTAATTTTCCCATAAAAGTAATTATTATAAGTGACAGAATAAATAAATATGCATTTGTTGTTGATACTATTCTTGGTGAAAGAGAACTTGTCATAAGACCACTCGATTCAAGATTGGGTAAAATTCAAAATATTAGTGCCGTTGCAATAATGGAAAATAGCCTTCCGGTTATAATACTTGATGTTGATGATTTGGTCAGATCAATTGATAATATAATTTCCAGTAGCAGTTTAAACAGGATAAAACAATCTGTTAAAAAAGAATTAATTACAAGAAAAAAGATACTTGTAGTTGATGATTCTTTAACCGTAAGGGAGGTTGAACGTCGTCTTTTGGAAAATGCAGGATATGATGTTATAGCTGCCGTTGATGGTATGGAAGGCTGGAACTTAGTTCAGAAAAATAATTTTGATTTAATAATATCCGATATAGATATGCCGAGAATGAATGGAATTCAATTTGTAAGTACCGTAAAAGGAGATAGTAAATATAAGCATATTCCAATAATAATAATTTCGTACAAAGACAGAGCTGAGGATAAGATAAAAGGCTTGAATGCCGGAGCAAATCACTACCTTACAAAGAGTAGTTTTCATGACAAAAATTTTATTATAACCGTTAAGGATTTAATTGGTGAAGTATAATGAAAATTGCTATTGCAGATGACCAAATTCTTGCACTTGAAGCCCTGCGAAGAGTTATAACAACCGTTCCTGATTATAAGATTATATGGATTGCAAAAAACGGACAGGAGGCAGTTGATAATTGTGCAAAGGAGTTACCTGACCTTATACTTATGGATCTTGTTATGCCGGTTATGGACGGAGTTGAGGCAACTAAACTGATTATGGAAAAATACAATTGTCCTATACTGATAGTAACCTCAACGGTTAAAGACAGTTCTTCAAGGGTTTTTGATGCTATGGGATACGGAGCTCTCGATGTTGTATGTACGCCAAATCTTGGACTTAAGGGTAAGTTAAGCGGTGGTGATGAATTAATACAAAAGATAGAAACGATAAGAAAATTAGTTAAAAAGGATACAACGAATTATTCAATTAGAATTAACGAGTTAAGAGCAGATAATATTGCCTTTCCTATAATTGCCATTGGATCTTCAACCGGTGGTCCGAAAGCATTGGCTAAAGTTTTATCTACTTTACCCTATCATATAGATACTGCAATTGTAATTGTTCAACATATTGATTCTAAATTTGCCGTGGAATTATCTTTATGGCTAAGTAGCCAAACAACAGTCCCTGTTAGTTTAATTGAAGAAAATATGAAAATCGAAGAGAATAATATATATCTTGCAGCAAGCGAAAAGCATCTCATTATAGGAACGGATTTAAATTTCCATTATATAGAAGAACCTAAGGACTACCCTTTTAGACCCTCGGTTGATGTTTTTTTCAGAAGCTTGAAGAATAATTGGAATAACAAAGGTGTTGCTGCAATTTTAACGGGGATGGGAAGAGATGGGGCGGACGGATTATTATTGTTAAAAAATGACGGGTGGTTTACGATAGCTCAAGATAAGGCAAGCTCGGTTATATTCGGTATGCCAAAAGCTGCTGTGGCTATTGATGCGGCGACGAGAGTTTTACCGATAGATACAATTGGAGAAACAATGATTAAGAAGATATACAGCTATAAAAAGAGAGGAGCTTTATGAAAAAAGAAGATAATGATACGGCTATGGATTGTCTCGAAAAGGAAGTTATTCTTTTATTGATTGATGATCAAAATATTGTAGCATCAGCTGTAAAAAGAATGCTTGAGGGTAATGATGACATTCATTTTCATTATTGTCAGGATCCGTCAATTGCTCTTCAAACAGCTACGGAGGTTTCGCCTACTGTTATTCTTTTAGATCTTATTATGCCCGGTATTAACGGATTAACTCTTGTTAAATTTTTTAGAGCAAATAGTAAGCTTAAAGATATTCCGATAGTTGTTATGTCAACAAAAGAAGACGGCAAAACAAAGGCTGAGGCATTCAGCATAGGTGCCGATGATTATATGGTTAAACTGCCTGACAAAATTGAATTTATTGCAAGAGTTAGACACCAATCCGCATTGGGTCAAAAGAGAAAGCTTGAAATGCAACTTGCTGAAAAGACAATTGAAATTCAAAAACAGAATAAAATTATTGAGGAAAAAAACAGACAAATTACAAGCAGTATAGAGTACGCAAAGAATATCCAACAATCACTTCTCCCTCAAAATGAAAAAATTGAAGAATCTTTTAAGGATTCTTTTGTTATTTTTTTGCCAAAAGATATAGTCTCAGGCGATTTTTATTGGTTTAATCAAATAGGAGAACTTAATTTTATTGCAGCTTTAGATTGTACTGGTCACGGAGTTCCCGGTGCATTTATGTCTTTAATAGGTAATTCACTTTTAAATCATATCGTTAATGAATCGGCGATATATTCTCCTGATAAAATATTGGAAAAATTACATAAGGGAGTAAGAAAGGTATTAAATCAAGAAAATAAGGGGAGTAATTCAAGAGACGGAATGGACGTAGTCTTTTGCATTATTGAAAAGGCAAAAAAAAAGATTAACTATTCAGGAGCAAGACGACCACTCTTTATGATGAAAAGTAAAACAAATGAATTAATTGAAATTAAGGGAGACAGAAAGTCTATTGGCGGAAGGCAACGGGAGGAAAAAAGAGTTTTTACAAGGCATGAAATAAATTATGAATCGGGAGATACTATATATTTGTTCTCAGATGGTTTTATAGATCAACAGAATGAAAACGAAAAAAAAATAGGCATTAAAAGGTTAAGAGAAATGATTAAAAGGAACAGCCAAAAACCGTTAAAAGAACAAAAAACACTACTTCTTAAAGAATTTGAAGCTCATAGAAATGGTTGGGAACAGCAGGACGACATAACTATCCTCGGAATTAAACTCTAAAACAAACAAATGAAAACTAAAACAAAAAATTTTGTTAATAATACTATAGGTTCTTCTTTCGGACTTGGCTTGTCTCCTATTTTACCGGGCTCTTTTGGTACAATACCTGCGGTTTTACTACATTATTTGTTTACCCTGTATTCTCAGAATTTGATATTGCAGTTGATTTTTTTATCTGTATTTTTTATCTTAACAAGTGTAGTACATTACAGACTTACGGCTTGGGCTGTTATCTATTATAATGATAATGACCCTGGTCAGTTTGTCTTGGATGAGATAGTCGGCTACCTCTATACTCAGATACAGTTTATCTTGCTCTTATTTGTTTTCAACCCTATATTTTTAAATAACCCCGTTTATTCTACCAATAAAATGATGATATGGGGATTTATACTGTTTAGAGTATTGGATATGATAAAAATACCGCCGGCGTGGCAGGTTGATAAGAAGATGCATAATGCAACGGGAATTATTCTTGATGATATAATTAGCGGTTTTTACGCATCCATAGTATTATACGGTTTATTTTATTACTCTATTATTTAAAATAATTATGAAAAAAGGTAAGGTAATTAAAAACATTTCTAAATCGGATGATTTTTATGAGATGTTCGACGTGAAACCCAAAAACCTTAATGAAAAAGAAAGCTTTGAAGAGTTATTAAAAGCATCTGAAAATGACCCGATAATGAAAAAATTGCAGGCAGGTAAGATAAAAAGCTTTAATAAAAAAATAATATTTGTAAAAGAAAGAATAAAATCATATCCGCAACCTCAACGAAAATTAGATTTACACGGTTTAACTTCACTTGAAGCGGAAGCCGAAACTGAAAGATTTATATCTGTGGCTATGAGTGATGGGTTAAAGACAGTTAGAGTAATTACAGGTAAGGGATATCACTCTTTATCAGGACCTGTTCTAAGAGATAAAATTGAAATATTGGCAAATTTATTAAAAAAAAACGGGAAAATTCTCAGTTGGAAATGGGAAAAGAAGTATAAGGAAAAGAGCGGTTCAATCGTGTTTTTCCTGTATTGATAAATGGCTATGGATAATATGTATTCAATATTGATGGCTGTTACGGCTTATACATGTATCTCAATAGGTTTTGTTTTTATGAAAAAAGGGATAGGATGGATAGGTTGGAAAGGAAAGAAAGAGCTTAAATACTTCCGAAGTGTGGTATTATGGGTGTTCGGTTTTATCATTATGAATATCTATGCTCTTCCAAGTGCAATTGCTCTTAAAAAGCTCCCGTCACATATAGTGGCATCTTTTGCAGGATGGGGGATTATAGTATTAGTCTTTCTCTCGTATTTTATTTTAAAAGAAAAACTTTTTTATACGGATTATTTGTACTCATCATTGATAGTATTGGGAATAATTATGTTAAATGTTTATGAAAAAAAAGATATTGCAAATAACATCGCAAATAACATTGTAAATAAAGCTAATATATTTTGGATGATTTTACTTACGACGATACCTCTTGTGCTTTTTATAAGTGGTTTTTTTAATAATTTATCTGCAAAGATTAAGACGGTTATCTTTGCCGCAGTATCAGGTATTTCGGCAGGATTAATGGTAGTATATCTCGGTTTATTAATTCAAAACTTCGGTAATAAAATAATAGAATATCCGAAATCGCCATATTTATTCTTATATATGCTTTTTGCCTTACTATCTTTTTTTTCGCTACAAATAGCAATGAAAAAAGGTGAAATGATAATTATAGGACCCGTACAATACTCAATGAATATAATTTACCCGGTTTTTGCCTCCCTATTACTCTTCGACATAAAATTTGTAATACAACAATACCTCGCAATAACCTTAATAGTCTATTCAATATCAGGAATACTAAAACGCCATTAAAAATCATAAATAAATTTTAAGGGTCTATAAAATAATTTGTGGGTAAATATTTCAAAATCTTATAAAAGTTATAGTGTAAAGATTAAATCAGAAAAGAGTAAGGTTTATGCAAATGACAGTATTGCCTTAAATATTGAAAGTACAAAACTACTTTCAACATTTACTTGAAAAACTTAAAGAGACAAGTTTTTCACAATACTTTGGAAAAGTAAAAGGCAACTTTACCACATTATCACAAACATTTTTATTATTTTTTAATAAATATTTTTTTTGTTTTTATTTTTTTGAAAAAGCATGTTTTCTCCATTATAATATTTTTTTATTTCCA
>CAYOTE010000114.1:0-8068 GCA_964406785.1 uncultured Clostridia bacterium | reverse complement strand
TTTTTGTGCCTGACACCAAATTGATTGATTATTGACTATTGACTATAGACAGTTTTTTCGTGTGGATTTTGTGCAATTTCAGGTACAATTAAATCCTTGAATGTTTAAGAATAAAAGATTTTATGTTTTTTGAATTCGCAAGGTATATAGGTATATTTAAGATAGTTATCTCATCTTTAGTAATTATTTTCTCAAATGGAGCGGCAGAGACAAGAATCCCCAAGTTATTTCCCGTAAGCCTTAAATAATACAAAAGATTTTTATAATGCTTACTCTTTATTTGTAAAGTCGCTTTGCATTCTATCGGTATTTTTAATTTTTCTTTTGGCATTTCATAAACAAAGTCAACTTCAATGTCTGACCCTCGACCTTTTTTCCAAGTTGTAATTTTATAACTTGATGATTTTCCGTTTACCAAATTTAATAAAAGAGCATTTTCAAAAAGACCGCCGAGAGGTGTTCGTAAAATCGGCTCGATTGTATTTAAAATGGAAATTGAAGGCATCGGCAAGGCTCTTTTTCTATTTACTACACCAATATCAAAAAGATACCTCTTAGGTAAAAAATTAATTCTTTTCGTATCGGTTGTTCCCTGTTCCACTTCAAGAAGAATATGCCACCCTATTAATGCTTCTATAATTTTTTTTGCATAATATTTTGTAGTATTAAAATGAGTTAATTTTGATTGACTTCCTATGTGATTGGCAACATTTTTTATTATATCTTTAAATATTAAAGGTTTATACTCTTCTTTTCTAAGAAAATCTTCTTCGAGATTAAATAAAATATCATCAATTATTTCCGTATATAATTCTCCATTTTTGTACGCTATTACAGCTTCAGGATATCCACCTACTTGCATATAAATATCAAAAAGTTCAAGCAAAAAATTATGTCTTGACAAGGACGTTTTTTCGTTCGCATTTCTTAAATAATCGGCTAACTCTTCGCCTTTCACATATTCGACAAATTCAGAAAAACTAAAAGTAAAAATTCTTATTGTTTTTGTCCTGCCTACCGGAATTCTCGTATCCGTGTCAAAAAATCTATTCATTGACGAGCCGGTTAAAATCACCTGTACTTCTTTCCAATCTTCTTTAAACGATTTTATATATTTTGCCAATTTTTTACTTTCTTGTGCTTCGTCAAGAAAAAGTATTGAGCCGTTTTTAATTTCGTATCTGTCTTCCATTAAAGTTTTGAAATCGTTGAAATTTTCGGTTTTGCCAATTTCTTTTCTTAATTTTAAATCTTTTTCAAGATCAAATGACAATACGGGTTTATCAATCGAATTAAGAACTCTGTTTACAAGATAAGATTTACCTACTTGCCTTGCCCCTTCAACAACAATGACATTTCTTTGAGTATTGTTTAAAATAATTTGTTTTAAATCTTTCTCGATTTCTCTTTTCATAAATATTATTTAACAAAAAATAAAGTTTTTGTCAAATTTATTTCACAAAAACTGATATTTTTATCAAATATACTGACAAAAATTATTTCTTACAGTGGGATTTTTCGTAACTTTTTTTTATTATGTTGAGAAAAAAGTATAAGAATGCTAATATATTCTTATGAATGAATTAGACCTATTGAAACTTGTTGCAAATAGACTTAATGAGTCGGAATTTGACTATATGTTAAGTGGTTCCGTTGCACTTACTTTTTATGGAAAACCAAGAATGACCCGAGATATAGATATAGTAATCTTACTCCCACTTAATGCCGTTGATAGGTTTGTCAATTTATTCGAGCATGATTTCTACACTGATAAAGATATGGTAAAAGATGCCGTTCAAAATCAATCTATGTTTAACATTATTCATTTTGAAACAGTTATTAAAATTGACTTTATCATTCGCAAAAACCAAGAATATAGAATTCTGGAATTCAATAAAAGAAGAATAAGTAAATTAGAAAATCAGGACATTTATATTGTTGCTCTTGAGGATTTAATTATATCAAAACTATACTGGGCAAAAGATAGCTTTTCTGAAATGCAAATAAAAGATATTGACAGCTTAATTAATTTAGATTTTAATATGGATTATGTCAAAAAATGGTGTAGCCATTTAGACTTAGATTTGATACTAAAGAAGGTTTTAGATGAAAGACACAAACGATAAAATGGAAAATATTTACAATGAAATGCTGATGAAAAAGACACCGGAAGAGAGAATAAAAATGTGCTTTTCAATGCTGAATTCAGCAAGAAGAATAGTTCTATCAACAATTAAAGATAAAAAAAACTGGAGACAGGAAATGTTTTTACGCTTTTATGGTGATGAATTTAATGCCGATCAAAAGGCAAAAATAATTACTGCCCTTAATAACTTTTCAGGTTGAACAATTTTATTCTATTTCAACAGTCTTTTATTTCCTCGGTTTTTAGTTCTTCGTCAAGATAAATTGTTATTTTTTCTAATTCAATTTATATTGAATAAAACCGTACAAATTTCTTGTTATACCTGAAATTTTCATCAAAATTGTAGCGAAATGTCCAAGAAGACTATTATAACAAGTTAAGTGATTAAGACGAATGAAATATAGTGCACTATTTTGAAATGAAGTCGATTAAGCTTAACGCAGTTAGAATGGGCTTATTGGGCATTGCAGTAGGTTTTGATTAAAATTTTAGGTTATACCTGAAATTTTCGTTCATCTCAATATTTTAAAACTTTTCCGTATTAATTGATTGAAATATTTGTCAACTTATCTGTAATCTTGAAATTATAATCTGGGTATTCGTAAATCGACATCCTCGGCTCGGTTTCACCCATCGAATATCCGTAAAGTCCTTCATATTCAGTAATATCTTCACCCATATTTTCCAACTGTTCAAGATATTCGGATACAGACTTTGACTCGACGATAACAACCTTTCCCATCTTATGTATTACCGGACTATGAACCCTTGTCGAATCATGTTCAAACTCCAATATTCTCCTGCCATATCTCGTTATACCTATTACTCTGAATGTTAGACTCTTGCCGACACCGGGCAAATTCAACACATTTCTATCAGTTGCAAGAAAGGGTAAATTCGCTTCCTGCATAAGTTCCTTTATATTATTCTTTATATTTTCCGAATCATGAGGGAAATCTTTTATTTTTTCATGATATTTCTCAGGTATTAAACCGTAAACTTTTTCTTCCAACTGCTCCTGAACTGCCCTGCCATTTGTAGCAAAATTATGGCTGTTCTCCATATATCCCTTAACCGAAAATGTATAGTATGTTAAAACTCCTGCCCTATTCAGCTCCATTCTTAACTTTGCAGTATGCCCCCTGCGAGAACCAGCCGCAGTAAAAACAAATTGATTTGTTATAATCCAACCTGACTTATTTAACTTTTCAATTGCCTCAATTGCCTCCGGTGTTAACTCCATCGGCGACTCAAAATGAGTCTGTATTACAAATTGTTTGACACCGTTTTCGGATGCCTTTTGCTTAAACTCAGACAGTACTTCAATTAAATTATCGGTTATTCTCTGTGGTAAATACGCCAATAATCTTGTTCCCAACCTTACCCTCGTCAATTCGGCATATTTTTCTCCATCCTTTCTCAATTTATTTGAATCACGTTTTCGCTTTGCCATCAAGACAATTTCATCAAGTATTTCCTTTAAACTCTTATCCGAACTCATAAGTGCATCGCCACCGGTTATAAGAATATCTCTTAACTGCGAATCATCTTCAAAGTACTTAATCAATCTCTGTAATTTCTCTTTCCAAGTCTCCTTAGGTCTCAATTTATCAAGATTAAAGTTCAAATTACCGTTTTGAAAATCATACATTCGTTGACATGATGCACATAAACCTCCGCAGGCTCTTCCCATAGAATCCGGTATCAAGATTGCAACTTCGGGATATCTCCTGTGAACATTATGATGAGAGGGTAATAGCCAACCTGCTGCATTTGGCTTTCCGGGCTCAACAATATCCTCTTTTTCCCACGCAGTTATATATCCAAACTCATTTACCAAGGCTCGACTATATAGGACATAATCTCTTATTGCAAGGTCGGCACCAATTGCAAAATACGGAACTCTAACGTGCAATAAGGATAGATAATACGGATTGACAAAAAAAGGAATACCGGATTTTTCAGCATCCTTTAACAATTTCATGGTATCGGGATCGAGTGAACGCCCCAACATCTTATTTAGATTTTCAGGATTTCTTACCGCAAATTTCAAATGAAACTTCCAATCCTGCCACCATTCGAGAACCTTTAAAAATTTCTGCTCATCAGACATACCGTTATCAAAATAATATTTCCTATCCTTTGTCTTTTTTGCATCAACCTCTTCTATTATAATTTTTATAATTCTCTCTCTGTTTTCCTCTCTCAATTTTATTATTCTCGGATCTGAGCCGGAAGGATACCTTTCCATCCATTGTTCAATTTCTTTTTTATCGGGTTTTTTTACTTCCTTTTTACCGCTAAACTGCCTAAATAACTCAACCATATCCTTAAAAAAATACGGCTTTGCACCGCCTGTTCCATAATTTACAGCAAGCCAAATCAACTTTATCGGATTACTAACCGCAACCTCCCCTCTCAAATTCAAATCCTTAAACTCCATTCCGGCATGATCTATATAGTCCAATATCCTAATAGACGCATAGTCCTTCCAAGTCAATTTCTCAAAAACATATCTTCCGCCTTCACCTTTATAGTAATTCATTGCATCGGGCGTTTTCTCTATTTCGGATAATACCCAATTTCTGACACCTATCAAAGCCTCCGTATCATTTTTTGAATTTCTCATTATCTCTTCAAGTCTCGAATTTTCATTTAAGAGTATTTTTAAGAGTTTGTGAGACCTCGTTGTTATAGCTACCTTATCAAGAAGTTTAACTTTGTTCATTATTTATACCTCCTAATGAGATTATAGATAAATAATAAATTTTTTCAACATAAAAAAAATTAATTTCGTATTATATTTTTCATGTATTCAAGAACCTTTATTATCTTTTAAGCACAATATTTCGCACAATACACGACACAGCTTTATTTTTTAATCTACCTAACTTAAAAGTCCTCATATATTTTCTCATTTATACTACTTTAGATATTTCCGAAACTTTAGTAAATAAAGCCAAAAGTATTAGTTGACAGTTCGATTTGAATATATTTTTTCAGAAACGAAATATACTTAAATTATTCCTCATATAAAAATTAATTTCCCATAGCTTTTGTCCGAGATTTTTCCATATTATCCATTCTCAATGTTAAACTTCTATAATAAAAGCCCACTAAATACTCTTTTAAATAATCTATTATTCCAGGAATGCTCCCTATCACAAAAAGACCTTTCCATGTTCGGATAGTAATTTCCTACATGGGACATAATTCTCTTTAAAAATTAAGGAAAAATATATCTATAATTCTCAACCTTACCATTTCTTATTTTAATTATTACAGGTGTTGATTGAACATGAATATATTCATAGAATTTATTTCTATTTAACATATAAAACGGCGAATAATCATAATTACTCGACCAACCGGAAACTTCGTCGATACGATTGTGAACAACAATTGCCATACTTTTCAATCCTGTTTTTTTCAATTCCGATAAATCATTTAAACCTTTAAGAATGCAAGATGGACAATCATTCATATCAAAAATCAAACAATAAGTTACCTTATCATTTGACAACATTTGAGATAACTTAATTTTATTACCATTCAAATCAACAAGATTCGTTTTCTCAATATCCAAACTGACATCATTTCTGTTATCATTTATAACAAATTTAAAAACAACCAATAGAATAATGGCAATTATCATCATAATAATTGCTATATTTAGATAAAAATTTTTTTTGCTCATTTTTCTATTACCTTATAAATATTTATTACACCATCATCCGTATCCTCATCCAATCCCGGATTTCCGTTCATAAAACAGTATAATTTATTTTCTCTAACTCCCATAAGATAATCATCTGTAAAATATGTTTTTTCCAATTTAAAATTTTCAGCATTATAAAAAAGTATCGCAAATTTTTTCATTTTATCGTTACACGTTCTTAATTGCAAAATTAAATATTTTCCACTAACAAAAACATTTGTTATACTCGAATAACCCGTCTTCCATTTCTCAAGATTTTTTGTAAAATTATTTTCTTTTGGATTATTGATATAAAAATCTTTTGGCATTTTTTTATAAAAATTAGGGATAGCAAGCTTAAGCTTTTTTTCTACATTTAATTTATCTATAGATATAATACTTATTTTTAACGAATTTTCCGTTAAGAAAAAAAGTTTATTATGATATTTAGCAATAAAACGAGTCATTAAGGGATATTGTATTACACCTTCATAGTTTCTTTTTATTAAACGCTTTAACATTTTTCCCTGTTCATCATACACCTTAATATGAGAGCAAACACTTTTACCTGTTATTTTATTATAACTAAGTCCCTCAGTTCCGACAACAAACCATTTATTTGCATAATATTTAACACAATTTGGTATCAAGGCATAATAGCCTGAACGTTTCAACCATTTTGTCTTTATCCAAACATACTTTCCACTCTTTTTTTCATAAATCTTTATTTTGTCAGTATGTTCTGCTAAAGCAAGATTACCCTTATAAAAACACATACCGACAAGATTTGTCAATTCGTTAGGTCCCTGCCCATATGGAGCAAATTCAACTATTCCTTTAGCCGACATTGACAATACCGGTGTTTTATAAAAGCTTACAATAAGATGATTATCTTTATCAACTGTCGAATAAAAAATTTTTCCAAATACTCTATCGTGAAACTCCCATTTATCAATTTTTTGAATTTGAATTGAACTAAAAACATATAAATTAAACGTAAAAATTATAAGCAAAAAACCTAAACAACCCTTTTTCATTGAAACCTCCTTTTTTTAATGTAAAACAAAGCCTAAAACGCCAATGTTTACAGAAAGTAAAACCCCTTTAACAATCTAACAAGCCAACCCTTAAAACAATAATTTCGTTTCATTTATCTACTATTTAACATATTAAAAAAATATTATCAAGCCCAACAACATCGAATTTTTCATTTTTCGCAGACTTTGAATCATTTCTCACACAGCACGTAATTACTTCAAAGGTAGATATATTTATAAATTAACATTTCAAGCATACATTGTAAAAAAGAAAAACTATCTACAGAAACAATTTTTTTGCCACCGAGTTCACTATAATATTTTATAAGCTTTATAGTAAAAAGATTCTAAAAATTGATTTAAATATTTCTTCTCATTAGGCACTCCGGGTAATACAAAATAAATAACGCCATTATCACCTACTCCAAAAAGCGTAGGCGTATATACAGGTAAAAATTTTATCATTTTTTTTTCAATAGGTCTCAACTCAAACATAGCACCGGTATTTTCTCTTAATTTCATTTCATCTTTCAATTCATATTTGGGGACAAAACCCACTACTTTGAAATTATCAGGCAGAGTATTTAAAACTTCTATTATTTTCAAACAATCTCCGCAATTTTTTTCGGAGAAAAATATAAACAAATTCAATTGAGCATTTTCATTTTTTTTATGTTCTGTTTTATCCTTTATTACAGGAAATTTGGTAAACAAACGTCTTTGGCTATTTAATTTATATTCCTTATACATATAGGAACCTAAAACAAGATTACAGACAATTAAAAAACCAATAATATAATTTTTCATAATATTACCCTATACTTATGTACCCTAAATACCTGATCAAAATCCTCTGTCGTTTCAGTATCAAGTATATATAATAACTTCTTTATTTTATCAAAATAAAGTCTTATACCACCGGAATAAAAGCTCTTACCCTCAAAGACTCTTGTCTCCGAGACAAACTCTCCCGATGTTTTATAAATTTGGATATAAACATCAGTACTATCTGTTTTCTTTACATACTTTGAAAAAGGAAGTCCAATATAATCTTCGTTTATTGTAAATACCCCCATTGTATAAGACATACCGATTGTTAATCTTCTTAGTAAATTACTATCACGGTATCTTTTAGCAATTCTTATCTTATTATTGATGTATGGCTTAGTGAAATTTTCGGATTTTTTA
>CAYOTE010000113.1:0-8099 GCA_964406785.1 uncultured Clostridia bacterium | reverse complement strand
TATGTGGTAAAACAAAGATTTTGTTGGAAGTGAGACTTTAGTCTCATATGATTTCAGTTTTATACTGGTATTATATTGGCGAGGCTAAAGCCTCACTTCCAAAATATAGAATACAATGCCGTTTTTTTAACAAATAACGGCTAAATCCAAAAAACACCAAAAAAATGGGGGGTTAGCAGAATTGTAGATATGTTGACATACTTAGTTCAATATGAAATAATCGTTTGTGAAATGTGGGATATTAGTATAAAACGTATCATGTTTCAGGAGAATTAAATGGTACATCAGGAAACCGAGGGCTTATTGTCTCCGTATATTAGAGACATTCGTTTAAAAATGGCTTCTTCTTATATAAAAAAAGATTCCATTGTATTGGATTTGGCGTGTGGAGAAGGCTATTTGTCAGAATTTCTTCCTTCAAATTGTAAATATTACGGAGTTGACAGAGTCCCACCATCAGATACCACCAAGTTTACAGATTTTATGCTTTTGGATTTACGTGAAGATAGTTCTTTGCAACGTTTGAAAGAGTGGCTTCCTAAGAAACTTAACTATATTACATCGCTTGCTTTTTTGGAACATCTCACTAATCCCGGATATTTTTTAAACACATACAGTAAATTGCTTAACAGTAATGGTAAGGTTGTGGCTACTACACCACATCCGTGTGGAAGAAAATTACATGATTCTCTATCTAGCATATATCTATGTAGTCGTGAGGGAGCCAAAGAGCATGAATATTTTCTAACAAAAGACGATATAAAAAAAATAGCTCTTGAGTCTAATGGTATATTGTCCACATACAAAAGATTTCTTTTTGGTTTAAATCAAATTTTTGTAATAGAATATTTACACAAAGACAAAGTTATTCAATAATCAAAAAAAATAATTATGATTTATTGATCAATTTTTATTAAAATTTTAGGGTAGAATTAATTGTTTTTATATTGGATATCATATGTTATAATACTGTTTTGATAATATTGCCTTGATGATATTATATTGATACAATATTGATACATGGGAAGTGATGAAATGGAAGAAAAAGATAAAGAACAGATAATTGACAGGGAAGAAATTATTCTTGAAAGTATTGACAGCAAAAAGATTAGGCGAATAAAAAAAAAACTTACCAGAATATTTTTTGTATTTGTTATCCTATTGAGTATGGCAGTTTTTCCGATTTTTTTTTACAAAAAAGAACTAAATAGAAACTTATTGTCCGTATCCTATAAAAAAGGTGTATATCATATTCATTCAACCTTTTCGGATGGGACAGGAAATATAGACAAGATATCTAAGGCTGCACAAAAGAATAATTTGGATTTTATTTTGATGACGGATCATGGAAGACCCAATGTAAAATGTTCCGAGGCAACGGGGTGGGAGAATGGTGTTTTAATAATAGGTGGTTCTGAATTTTCTCTAAATTGCGGACATCTTGCTACGGCAGGTTACGATTTTAAGAATAAACGGGATTATGTTTTTCCGCCTGAGCCTCAAGAGGCAATAAATGACGTAAATAAAACCGAGGGAATAACTTTTATTTCTCATCCTCTTGACGGCAAAATTCCATGGACAGATTGGGATATTGAAGGCTTTACGGGAATTGAAATCCTCAATTCATACAGCTCGGCAAAGAAAACATCAATTTTAAATCTATTGCAATTTCCCATTCAGTATCTTTTCAATCATAATTATGCCTTATTGAATACTCTATCGTACCCCAAGGACAATTTTAAACTTTGGGATGACTTTAATAATAAAGGTGATTATTACGGGATATACGCACTTGATGCTCACTCTAAATTACCAATAACAAGAAAATTAGTATTTATGTGGCCTACGTATGAGGCGATGTTTAATATTTTTACTGTTTATGTGAAGATTGATAGGGACTTTGATAGGGACCCCGAATACTCGGCACAGTATATTATTGACTCTATAAGAAAGGGAAAATTTTTTAGTGTTATTGAAGCAATTGCACCTGCAAATGGGTTTGAAGCCTTTTTTATTGGGAAAAATGGTATTTCATATGATATTGGTAGTAAGGTACAGGATATATCAGGTAGTATTCTTCTTAAACTTCCCTTTAGTTTTAAAACGAATATAGTTGTAAAACGTAATGGTAAAGACTTTAAAATAATAAAAGATAATTATAAAAAAGAGTTAAGAATATCTATAAGTAATAGGGGGACGTATCGAGTAGAGGTTTTTGTGAGTGATAATACATTTAATAAACTGCCTTGGATATTAGCCAATCCCTTTTTTATAGGTAAAAGGACGATAAATAAAGAAAAAAATATTGTATCCCGAATTAAAAGAAAAATTATTATATATGATAATTTGTTTAAAATTGAAAAAAATAATAATTCTGTAGCAAATTTGTCTTTGGTAAAGAATAATTCGGAGACTATCTTAAAAGTGGAATACTCCTTAAGAAAACAGAAGGATACGAGTGATTTTTGGGTTGCATTGGCTCAAAGACGTAAATTAAATTTTTTGGGTTATTCGGGCATTACGTTTAAAACAAAATCCGATAAGGCAAGACGTTTTTGGCTTGAACTTAGAACTAAACAGGATGGGGAAGAACTTAATTATAAGCATTCTTTTTTATCGGATACTACGTGGCAAAAAGTCTTTATACCTTTTAATAAATTAAAACTTGAAGCGAGTAAAAACAAAAAGCTTAATTTATCAAAGGTAATTGCATTATTCTTTTCTTTAAATAATTCTTTATCTTACGTAAATGCAAGTGGAACGCTTGAAATTACAGATATAGGTTTGTTTTGATTTATCATGACATATTCGGGCTCGGTCAATGATAATATTCTTGATTCCATAAGAAATAATGAGACAGACTTTATTCCTAATAATCCATACATTAAGATGGCAAGAGGTTTAACCGATACGCTTTTTACCATTGAAGATATTGATAAAGACAAATCTATTTTATCGGTGGACACGAAAACACCCGTTGTCTTGGAAATAGGCTCTTATACTGGAGAAACTATTATTGAAATGGCAAGATTAAATCCAAAAGTTAATTTTATTGGAGTAGATATTGTCTTTAAAAGAGTTGTGAAAACAGCGGTAAAAATAGAAAAAAATAATATTAATAATGCAAAAATTCTGATAGGGGACGGATTGAAACTATTAAAAACTCTTCACGAAAAATCTATTTCAGGGGTATGTGTGTTTTTTCCGGATCCTTGGATAAAAAAAAAGAAAAAGAGACTGATTAATGAAGATTTTTTTAATGTATGCAAGCTTATTTTAAAAGATAATGGCTTTGTGTGGATAAAGACGGATAATAGTAATTATTATAAAAGTATCAATAAACAAATTGAAGGAATGAGTTTTGATGTAATAGACGATTATCCTGAAATACTCAAGCCAATAGATTATCCGACATACTTTGAATCACTTTTTAAAAAACAGGGTGAAAAAATATATCGGATTATCTTAAGGGCTAAATAATTAGCTTAAATACTATTTTGTTTCAATCTCTTCGGATACTATGTTTTTTAAGTCCTCTCTGAGCTTATTTATTTCGTCCATTTTATTAACAACTCTCTTAAACATTGCACTCTGTTTTTTAATGCCCTCGTCAATGAGAAATGCGGCACTTTCAGACTTACTCTTAAATAGACCTGCCTCTACCAGCATGCCGAGTTTTTCGCTTGCCTGTTCACTTACCCTTATAGATAGAACGGTGTTACGTCCGATTAGAGAATGCTCTATTGTAGTTCTTATGGTGTCAACTGTTTTTTGAGCGAAATCACCGATTTGACCGCCAATATCCTGTAATACATTTTTCTCTTTTTTCTTTTCTTGCCTTTCTTCCCTTTCTTCCCTATTGCTTTTTTCATTGTTTTCGTTCTCGTTTTTGTTATTTGTATCTTTGTTCATTTGTTACCTCCATATACGTAATACGAAATTCAATTACAAAAGTTCACGTAATTATAGAAATCCGAATTATCCTGAAAATTTGATTGAAATTTTAGTTTGATATTAATTCCTGTGTTATAATAAATTCTTATGGATGATGATATAAAAGATAGTGTTAGACTTGATAAGTGGTTGTGGGCAGTTAGGTTGTTTAAAACTAGGATACAGTCTAATACTGCATGTAAAAACGGAAAAATATCAATGGCAGGTAAGAACTGTAAGGCTTCAAAGTTGATAAAAATCGGTGATGTAATCAAAGTCAAAGTGTACGAAAAGGAAAGAGAAATTATTGTAAAAGGTATAATTTCAAAGAGAGTATCTGCCAAGCTTGCAGTTGATTTATATGATACTATTGAGAATAAAATCTGAAATTTTATTTGATAAAAACTTCAGGTAAAACAATTTACTTGATTTTTTTTGCCGATTCGTATAAATATTTATTTATTTCAAATTGTTCGGCTTTGATTTTTGGAATTACTTCGTTCCATACTTCTTCATCTTCCATGCATAAATATAGCGGAAGTTCTTTTGATATAATTTTTTCTATTTCTTGCCTTATGTAAAGAAACATTTCTGTTCTCAAGGGTTTAAAATATCTGTATTTTCCGTCATAGCCTTTAATTAATTCACCCTCGAACAAAATTGAATTTTTATGTTTAAAGATATGATTTTTTAGCGAGGTAGGAAATCGTAATGCTCCTATGCTCCACCATGCTACCTTGGAGGGAATGAGATACTTTGATATTTCTTTTATCAATCCCCTGTATTCATCTTTCCAAGCTTTAAAGAAAATAATCGGATCAAAGTGAAGTGCCACCATAAATCCTTGGTCCTGAACGAGTTTTAAAGCTTCTAATCTTTGTTTTAAAGATACGGTATAATGTTCCTCTGCATCAATAATACTTTGAGGATTTAATGACCATGCAACTACAATATTATTGTTTTTATTTCCGTATTTAAGAAGGTTGCTTATATTGGCTGATTTTGTCTTAAATTCAAAGATTATATCAGGGTACTTATTGAATATATCTAAAATTTGTTTTGAATAATTTGTCTCGGTATCATAGGCAAGGGAATCCGATAATTCACCGGTACCTATTCTTAAATATTTTTCTGTTTTTGAGACATATTCCAATTCTGCTTTGAGTTTGTCAAAATTGGTAAAAAATACGGGCTCTTTGCTAGACAGATATGTTTGCAAAATACAATAAGAACAGTCATAGGGACACCCCGTATGAAGATTTACATTGAAATAACCGCATGATACTACCTCGGGCGAACAGGGACATCTTTTAATAAATTGCCCCTTTTGTGTTGTGTATTCAATCATGATATTTGCTTTTGTTAAAGAGTTTGGTCTTTACTTTTTTAAGTTTTTATGTTTTTTTATACCCAAACTTCTAAAATTAACTATCTCTCCCCCTTTAACTTTTAAAGAATAGACTGTGTTTTCTATTTTTGATATCGAAATTATAAATTCAAATTCAATATCTCTTTTTGTATCCGATAAGTCAGTAGCCTCAGCCTTAATATCTCGTATAAATTTTTTATCTTTTTTTTTAAGAATAACATTTATAATATTATCGTTATTCTCACTTAATCTAACATCAATTGTTTTTTCGGATTTTTTTAGAGTGTTAATTGTTGTTTGCACGGGACCTTCTCTTAACTTTTTATCCTCTTTTAGTACGAAAGCAACTCCAAAAATAAATAGGATTAATATTCCGACTCCTACTGCATATATCATCTTATTTGATTTTTCTGGATTTATCTTGGTCATCAATCTCTTTTTTCTTTTTTTACCCATTTATTATTCTCCCTTTGTTATTTAATCTGTAAATTGAGACTGTAATTTATTCATTCAGTGTTTTTATCTTAATACGTTAAAAATTTTAAGGTACAATAACATTATTGAATATTTCGGTTATAATATCATCACTTGTCATCTCTTCGGCTTCTGCCTCGTAGGATAATATTATTCTATGTCTTAATACATCTCGTCCTATTAATTTAACGTCTTCGGGAGTGACATAACCTCTTCTTCTTATAAAAGCCAATGCCTTTGCCGCTTCTGTGAGTCCGATTGATGCTCTTGGTGATGCTCCGTATTCAATTAGTCCTTTTAATCTTGGGATTCCGGCTTTTTCAGGTTCTCTTGTTGCAAATACCAAGTCAACTATATAGTCATGAATCTTTTCATCCATATAAACCATCTTATAGGACTCGTGCATTTTAAAAATATCTTCTTTTTCGCATACCTTTGAGACCGGTATTGAATTATTTTCCGTCATTCTTTTTACAATGGCTTTTTCTTCTTCCTTGGTAGGATAATCAACCTTTATCTTTAAAAGAAAACGGTCAACCTGAGCTTCAGGCAGGGGATATGTACCCTCTTGCTCTACCGGATTTTGAGTTGCCATTACCATAAAAGGTCTGTCTATTTTTAAACTTTCATCACCTATGGTTATTTGTTTTTCCTGCATTGCCTCCAATAGAGCACTTTGGACCTTTGCCGGTGCTCTGTTTATCTCATCGGCTAAGATCAGATTGGCAAATACCGGTCCTTTTTTAATATAGAAGTCCGTGGTTTTAGGGTTAAAAACAAGTGTTCCTGTTAAATCTGCAGGAAGTAAATCCGGTGTGAATTGAATTCGTGAAAATTCCAAGTTTAAAACTTGCGATAGTGTTTTTATAGCGAGAGTCTTTGCGAGTCCCGGTACTCCCTCAATTAACAGATGTCCCGAGGTTAATAATCCTATAATCATTCTTTCAAGTAATTCTTGTTGACCAATGATTACCTTTTTCATCTCCATCATAATCTTATCGACGATGAGACTTTCCTCTCTTATTTTTTCATTAATAAATGTAATGTCTTGTTGCATCTTTTATCTCCTTTTAAACTTTATGTCTATAATCTGTGCCGTCAAGTTTTATTATATCCGTCATTTCATACAATCTGCTTCTAATTCTATCGCCAACCCTATCAGTCAACGAATCACGATTGTCTGATACAGAATCAAAAAAATTTGTTGCAAAAATGGTGATTAATTTGTTATTATATCGTCTATTTATTAAATAGTAAATATTGTCATATACCCACGGGCTAATCTTTGATGCACCCAATTCATCAAATAAAAGCAGTTCGATAGTGGCAAGTTTATTCATCAATTGGGTTATTTTACCGTAATTTCTTGAACCGGCATCTTCACCCGAGCCCATTATTCTTGTTAAATCATTCCAGTCAATATAGTATATAGAAAAATTTTTCTTTATTAATTCCGTGCCTATTCCACATAAGAGACTTGTCTTTCCAAGTCCGACACTTCCTTGAAGCAATAATCCTTTTTCTATTGCGGGATAGTCATTTACAAATTTTTGAACAATTTTTTTTGCCATTATTTGTGAATGATTACGTTTATCCGGTGTAAAAGCGTATTCTAATTTTGAAGCTAAAAACCTTTTGGGAATATTAGCGTGCTCCCCTTTTATAATTTCGTTTTCTTCGTTTCTGCATTCACAGGGGATTGCTACGTCAACATCATTTTGTATCTTAATAATCCAACCCGTTCCGTTACATTTAGTACAATTATTTTTAATCAATTAAGTACTCCGTAAATACCCTTTTTCATAAGATTTTGTTTTAGTTTTTTTAATGCCTTTGTTTCAATTCTTCTTATTCCTTCGGGACTCATTTCTAATATTTTTGCTATTTGTCTAAGTTTCATAGGCTCGTTACCGTCAAACCCGAATCTGAGTTTTATTACTCTCTCTTCTTTTGTGCTTAATTCCGCAATATCATTATTTAAGAGGTCTTTTAAGGCCAATGCCTGCATTATTTCTTCGGGATCTTCGGCATTTTTATCCTGTATGAAGTTAGACAGCTTTGGTGAATTGGTGTCTCTTATTTCCTTATCAAGTGATAGTATTTCATCTGGAACAGACAGTAGAACTTTAATTTTCTTTTCAGGTACATTTAAGTCTTTTGCAAGTTCTTTAATACTTGGTTTTCTCCCAAGTTTTTTACCAAGTTTAAGTATCTGCTTCTTATATTTTTTGAAATTAGCTAATTTTGCGCCTGCAAGTTTGATACCTGGTTTTGATTTAAATTTCATCGGATTTACTTGTTTGCCATTGATGCGTACTTCGTA
>CAYOTE010000112.1:0-8180 GCA_964406785.1 uncultured Clostridia bacterium | reverse complement strand
ATTGTATTGTAATAAAAATTAATTATGTTAATATTAAACATTAGTAATACTTATGTTTACTTAGCCCAACCGGAGGTGAATATAAAATGGATTTGTATCAACTAAAAATATTTTTTTTAGTTTGTAATTGTCAGAGTTTTACAAAAGCTGCAAATAAGCTATTTATTTCTCAACCGGCAGTCAGTCTTTCTATTAAAAAACTTGAAGATTCCATAGGTTTAAAATTATTTGACAGATCAACAAAAAAATTAAAACTAACAGACGTTGGACAAAGGTTATTTAAAACCTGTAAAGGTATTTTTTATTCTCTTGAAAAAACGGGTGAACAATTTGAATTACTCAAAAAAGAGCCTGAGATTCATATTAATTTGGGTGCTCCCGTGGAATTCGGTAACACCGTATTAATTAAAATAATCAAAGAATTTCTTAATCAAAACCCGTATGTTTTGATTGATTTTTACTTTTCAAAAAACCTCTTAGCACCACTTTTACAAGATAAGCTTGATATTATTATAGATTGCAAAAAACATATTCACCCGTCTCTAAATGAAATTTTTTTATTTAGAGAAAAATACATTTGTGCCGCTTCACCGCTTTTTTTAGAAAAAAACCCGATTAATAGCATAAGAGATATTAAAGAGAATGTACTTCTCAGTTGTGATTTTGAATTAAATTGGTGGGATAATTTCTTTAAAGCCTTACCTTATGAAATTTTGCAAGATAGTTGTACAAAGATTATCAGGATCAACCATATAAGAGGATTAATTAATGCAACTATTGAAGGTTTGGGGATTGGCTTTTTCCCACTTTACTCTGTTGCCAAAGAACTTAAAACGGGACAGTTACAGCAAGTTTTTAAAGAAATTATGCCTCTTGACGATAAATTTAGGATTTATCAAAAAAAGGAAAGAGCCTCTTTAAAATATCAATCTAAACTAATTGAATATTTAACAAATCTGAATCCCGAACGCTTGGGATTTTAAGTTTAATCTAAAATTTTAGGTTTAATTCTTGACAATAAACACTATATCGTGTTACGATTTCTTGTATTCGTGTTACAAAAGAGGAGGTTGTAATGAAAAATTTAAAGTATGGGCTTATATTATTGATAGGGATGTGTTTGCCGATTTATTCTCATTTTTATTGGGTTATTGCAAAAAATTACTCGCCCAAGCTAAAGGAAACAATATATATTGAAGTTTCAGGAGGACATAATTTCCCAAAGCCGGGGTTTTTGATTTCAAAAACAATAATTTTTAAATCACGAATTATAAATCAAGAAAAAACAACAAATTTTGTCTTAAACAAGAGTAATAAGCAATGGATAGGAAAAACTAATTTTGATATTAATTCTATGTCATTTATAGAGATTGTACTTAAAAAAAAATACGACAAAGAACCTCGATATTACGCAAGAGCCATCTTATTGCCTCAAAAAGATAAACAACTGAACATGACTTTATTTACAATAGGAAAGGGGCTTGAAATTATACCCCAAAAAAACCTTTTATTAATAAAGAAAAATGATTCCTGCAAGTTTCAAATAATGATGGATAACAAACCAATCAAAACCACGGTAAGAGTGATTAGGACGAAAAACGACAGTACTCTAATTGGTACCGATAAAAGCGGAATTATAACTTATAAATTTATAAAATCGGGAAGATACATATTTACAACAAAAAATCAAAGAATTGGAGCTTCCTTGACATTTAGCATTCCCAACACTAATTTTATTTTTAAAAAATAAAATTAGTGTTTAAACTGTTTCAATTGGTTTTTCAATTTAAAGTCAACGAGATTTTGCAAAATATGCCGCTTTCTCTATAGACATACTGATATCTCTTGTTTCTAAAAAAATATTGTCAGGGACATCAATGTGGATGGGTGCCCAGTTTACGATAGATTTTATACCGGAGGCAACAAGTTTATCTGCCACGGTCTGTGCATCAGTTAAAGGGACAGTCATTATACCAATTCTTATTCCCATTTCCTTTATTATTGTTTGCATTTTATCTATATGGACACATTTACAACCTGCGATTACTCTATTTGTTTTGTCTTTATCTTTGTCAAAGGCAACTGCAATACTTAAATTAGGACTTCTGCCCATAAAATAAGATAAAATAGCCCGACCGAGATTCCCAATGCCAACCAGTGCAATTTTTTGCCCCTCAGGTTCAATAATAAGCTTATTAAGGGCATCTCTTAATTCCATTATATCATAACCCGTTTGAGGATTTCCCCTTTGACCTATTTCCATAAAATCACGTCTTACTTGAGCTGCGGATTTATTAATCAATTTTGCAAATTCATAGGAGTATATTGTTTCTCTTTTTGCCTCAATTAGACCGTTTACAACTCGCCTGTAAAGACTAATCCTCTCAATTGTTTTAACAGGGATGCTCATTTATTGATAGTCAAGAAAAATTATTTAAAAACCTAATCCTATCTGTACTCCGATTAACATATCTTTGAATACACTGTCAAAAGGCATTGTTGCAAAAAATGTAAATTTAATAGTTTCACTTCTAAATCCTGCATTCAATTTCAATCCCAAATCCGTAGAAAAAGATTCTTTTCCACCAATTAGAAATACTTTTTGTATTCCGGCACCAAGAAATAAACTACTTAACTTTACATTAAGCATTATTGCGGGTTGAAGTAAAAAAGTTTCAAAATCAAAATCTTGCATAATAAAATTAGCTTCAGGACTGATTATGATATTATCACTTATATAAAAATCAAAGTTACCACCAAAATACCAAAGAAAAGGGTTAAACTTTAAATCATCATCAGCCATTATACCAAAATTAATAAATACTCCAAAATCATTTTCATTTGCCTCTAATTTTGCAATTGCCGAAAACATCAGCACAATAATTATTAAAACAGAAAAAATTTTCTTCATATTTTCCTCCTGAACATAAGAATAATATAATAAACAATATAAATCAAGTTTGTTTTTTGTAGTCTTTATCAATAAAATAATTTATGAAATAAAGTAAAGCCGGTAAGTTTTCTTCAAAGCTCAATTTTATTTCTTCTTCCGATGTAAAAAAACCTCCCGATATAATAGAGCTTGTCGGTGGTAGCTCTATTGTAAATGCCGGAATTTTAAATCTCCCATATATCCAGTCATTGAGCTCTCCGTTAACAAGATATAAGGCCTCCGCTCCTCCGTAATTATATACTCTACCATTAACCTCATATATCCTTTTACTCATTTCCGAGGCAATTTCTTTTAATTCTTCGTAAGATTCAGGCTTTTCATATTTATAACCCCATGGCATTAATATGAGTTGAGAGTAGTTATGATAACTAATGGTTCCGTCTGGAGGATTATCAAGAAGAAACCGTCTTAAAGCTTCTGTCTCCGGCTCTGAGAAAGGCTCTGTTCCTCTATAAGCTTCACTCTTGCTAAAAGGACTTGAACCCTCGTTATTTATGCCCCACATATATCCGTAGTTCCTGTTTAAGTCAACTCCCCAAATAAAGTTACCATTGTATTTCCTGTTTTTTCTCCAATATCTGTAATTATGTATTGAAAATTCAAGCCCGTCAGGATTAAGTATTGGAAGAATATAAATATTTGCACCGTTTAGTGCTTTTTTTATATTATCATTTTCCTGCTGTTCGAGAATAAATTTTGCAAATAAGAGTGGTATCTCAACCGAGATCCATTCTCTTGCGTGATGGCAACCGACAATAAAAATATTTTTTTTGTCAACATTGTCAACATTACCCACTTTAGTCTTGAAGTTGGTAATTTGAATAATATTTATGTCACGATTTTCGACTGATTTTCCTATACTAAAAACTTTTGCCTGTTGCGGATATTTTTCTTGAAGCTCATTTAGAATGTCTTTTGTTTCATAATAGCTATGATATGCGCCATTATAATCAGAATTACCGTAGCCAAAATCAGTATTTGAGATTCTACCAATATGTTGGTTTATAGGTCGTTTTTTTATATTGAACGGTTTTATCCCGAGATTAAGAACTTTCTTATACTCAGTAGGTGTTACAATGAAATAAATAATATCATTGAGCATATATAATCTATCCAAGGGGAAATTATTTAACAGGTACTCTTGATACTCATTTATATGTAATCCTATAATCTTATTATACTGTTGACTACGATGTGGGTTAATTTTATCTATCACATCTTCCTTAAATATATTAGATAATAGCAAATCAGATAATAAAAAATTTAACATTACGATCATAAGAATAAATATAAATACATTTCTTTTAATTGACATTATTTCCCCCTAATGAATATGAAAAACTTGTAGAAACAATAATATTATTTCTTTTAATTTCGTTACATTTACCAAACCAGTAGGCAAGACCTATATCACCCGAAAATTTCCCGAGTGAAATACCCATACCGCAACTCACAACTTTTAAATTTGTTTTAATAACTTTAACGGGTTGAGGCTCAAGCCTGAATCCGACTCTATAAAACATATTTTTTTTTCTTGAATGAGTACCATACTCAATCCCCATAGCTATTGTATTTGAATTATTCATATCTCTTTCCATATCTTGCTTGAATAATATGTATTTATAAGCAGACCAAAAAACCGTTTCCGATTCCAAAGCGACAGTTAATGTACGACTTTTTTCATTTGTTTTCTTGAAATAGAAATCTTTTTTTATACCAAATGATACTCTCTTGGGAGAATAATACGAATCCGATGCTTTATATGAATTCGAGATATTAATCTTTTGAGTTTCGTTTGCAAAGACTCTTGATATTTTTCTTTTTACCGTGCCGTTTAGAGGATATACAAAGTTTAAAGATAATTGTAATGAAGCTTTTATATTATAACTTAGTCCGAAAGTCGGAATAAATTGATTGATATTGTTTGTTTCAATGTTTTTTGTATATTTATCAACCATTACACTCTTATCATTTATCGTATAATAGTATGATGAGCGTACATCTAATATTATATTTCTTTGACCGTAAATATAATCAAATTTTAATCCTATATTGAGTCGTTTTTTTAGATTAAATGAAAATGATAAAAAAAAATTATTTTTGTTTCCTGAAAATATCCCCTTATAATAGCCATACTGTGTATTGCTATACTTATTCTTAAATGTAAAAGACGGGAATCTGAGTATTTCAGAAACATACCATCCCATATTTGCCTTTATTTTATTAAGTTTAAAGGCATATGCGATTGAACTTATATTTTTATAATTATCAAGTAATGGTTTACCAGAGCTTTCTACACCCTCGTTAATCCCTCTGTATTGAAAGGCATCAAATGATAATGCAGCGAGTGTAAAACCTGCCGATGAAGACCTCTTGTTCGATATTAACGATGGATTGATTACGCCAGAAAAAGTCGGAGACAGGAAGAACGATATATTTCCCGTTCCAAGATATCTTGCGTCAATAATATTTATTCCGTTCCAACTTATTACAGATGACTCTTCGTACCTGTATTCAAAATTTTGTGCAAGAACAGATAAATTATTTAATAAAAATAAGACAACAATAATTAATAAAATTTTAATACTTTTTATCATACAAGCTCCTTAGATAAGTTGTACAAAAATAACATAAAAAAGTCAAGGGGGCTACCACTCCTAAAATTTTAATCAAAATTGTTTTCAGTTTTTTTATTTCTCAGCTTTGGTATTAAAAACAATAAAATAACAAAAACAAGATTTAATAACGGAAAGAGATAGCCGAATTTTGTAAAAATTGTTTTTTTATTTATGTATTTGAACTTTGCTATAAATGTATCTTTTTTGTTTAAATCAATTTTTTTAATTATTTCCCCGGTGGGTGAAATTAAAGCCGATATACCATTTGAGGTGGCTCTGATATTATACCTGCGATTTTCAATACTTCTAAAAATAGCCATTGCAAGAAGTTGATAGGGGGCAGCACTTGTCCCGTACCAAGAATCGTTTGATAGTGTTATTAATAATTCACCTCCTTTAGAGATAAAGTTTCTAACTAATGTGGGGAAAATTATTTCATAGCATATTGGAGTTGATATAAGATGATTATCATACTGTATATTTTTAATATTTTTGCCGGGTGTAAATTCTCCAATTTGCTTGGTTATTTTTTCAATAAAAAAAAGTAGGTCTTTAAAGAGTACATATTCTCCAAATGGTACGAGATGGACCTTATCATACTTGTCTATGCTGCCTTTTTTAAATAAAATTGCCGAATTATATATTTCATCACTATTTTTGAAATCCGTAAAACCTGCAATAATTGACACATTATTTTTAGCAAATTTATAAAATTTGGATAAATAGTGCTTATTTTGAAGTGGATATATGGATAGTGTATATTCCGGCCAAATTATAAATTGCGCATCTCTGTCAGATAAGCCTTTTGAGGTTGTAAATAAATTTTGTAAAATTTCATCGTTACTTTTCTTAAATATGTTTTTTTCCCCCTCCGAATATGTTTCATTTTTAGCATTGGGTTGAATAACTCCGCATTTAGAGTATTTAATCTCATTGATATCTCTGTGTAAAGACTTAATGAGCCAATACCCACTCCCATATATAGTTAAAAAAGTTGAAAAAATTACTATAAGATATATTTGCTTTTTTTTTATAAAATAAAAATAAAACAATAAATTAATAAATAAAATAATAAATGAAATAAAATATATACCGCCTAATTCAGCAATTTGTATAAAAAAAAGGTTTTTATGTTGTGAATAACCGACAAAACACCAGGGAAACCCGTTGAATATATATTCAAGAATAATATCTTTGGAAATCCATATTGCCGGTATCAATAAGAGTGTAATTTGTTTTGACAAGCTCTTTTTTATAAGTATTCCCGCAAAGCCTGTAAAAACAGCAAGAAAAGCACTTAAGAAAATAAGAGCCAGTATTCCCAGTAGTAAACTTGTACCACCGTATTTAACCATAACATCTGCAATCCAGTATAAGATGATAATATTGGAAGTAAATGCAAATGAAAAAAAAACAAGAAAAGATTTATCCGTTTTTTTATCAATTAAGTAAAGTAAAGGGATTAAGAAAAAAAAAGCTGTTAATGCAAAATGAAACTTTGGAAATGCAAAGGCATATAAAACTGCCGATATTAAGGTTAAGAGAATGCTCATCGTTTAATTTTTACAGCATAACATCCTCTAAGTTTAGAGTTTTTCTTTATTTCGGATTCAGCTCTTTTTTTTGTCTTAAACGAGCCGATTCTAACCTTAAAAAGATTTCCGCTTTTTGATATTTCAAATGGATATTTTTTTGAAAATTTTTGAGCTTCCTTTTTTGCTCCGTTATAATCTCTAAATGCACCGATTTGAATAGCATAGTATGTTCTTCTTGTTATCTTATCAGCCTTTATTTTTTTTACGGGTGTTTTTATAACTTTTTTTTCTTTTATGCTCGACTTAGTTTGAAAATCAACCGTATTATGCATTTGTAGTTCTTTATCTATTTCAGATGATTTTTGAGATTGCTTTATTATACTATTTTTATTTGTTATAGATTTTGTTTCATTTGTATTATCATTCTTATTTAGATTCTCATTTTTATTACTATACTCTGTCTGGTTGTCTAATTTTATTATTTTTCTTGAAATATCGTTCTGTTGTTCATTAATATCTAAGTTTTTTAAAGAACTCTTTCCTATTTTATAACCTAAAAAAAACAAAAATAACCCAATAGCTACAAAAGCTATAATTAAAGTTATTATATGAATGTATGTTATTTGAATTTCTTTATATCTATTTTTATTAATCATTTCATCTCCTGTTTGAATTATAGTAAATATAAACATTTTTATCAAGTAAATTAAAACCTGAAATTTCCATCAAAACCTACTGCAATGTCCAATACTCCCATTCTAACTGCGTTAAGCTCAAATAAAAACACTGCGACTATGTTTCATTTGTCTCAATCTCTTAACTTGTTATAATCGACTTCTTGAACATTCCGCTACAATTTTGATTAAAATTTTAGGCTACGGAACGATAATTCTTTTTCTTTGATAGCTTCCTAAGGATATTGCAGACAAAACACACTACGGTTTTTTTGCCTCAAGCTCCACGCCCCATGCTACAGGTGTCTTGTCCTGTGATAGGTTTACACATTAGAAAATAAAAGGCCTAAAGGAGGTAAGAAATGGAAGGGATGTCGATAAGGTATAGCGAAGCGTTTAA